>NZ_JBCLNI010000001.1:0-240444 GCF_039062885.1 Blautia sp. 2227st1_G12_2227SCRN_220401
TGTGGAAAACCGGTCAGTCCATCCACACACGCAATCAATATATCTTCTACACCCCGGTTTTTCAGGCCATTCAGGATGGAGAGCCAGAACTTGGCACTTTCATTTTGACCAACATACATTCCGAGGACATCCTTACGTCCTTCCATATCGATCCCAATCGCAATGTAAACAGCACGTTTTACAATCCGCCCCTCATTACGGGCATGGAAATGGATCGCATCCATAAATACAACAGCATACACACTTTCTAATGGCCTTTCCTGCCATTCTTTTACTATTGGCAGGATCTTATCAGTGATCCGGCTGACAGTACTGTCGGAGATCTCAAGATCGTATAATTCACGCATGTGGCTTTCTATATCGGCAGTAGTCATTCCTTTTGCGTACATGGAAATGATCTTTTCTTCCATGTCCTGCGTAATCGAATTCTGATACTTCTTTACAACCTGTGGTTCGAAGTCACCTTTTCGATCCCTTGGAATATCAATCTCCATATCTCCGTAACTGGTATGTAACGTTTTCTGGGAATGTCCATTCCTGGAATTATCGGTTTCTTTATTTCGATAATCATACTTGGAATATCCCAGTTCTTCATCCAGTTCCTGATCAAGGGCACCTTCCAAAATGATAGACATCATATCCCGCATAATGGAATTAACATCTGTTCCATCTTTTACTTTTACATTGTTTTCCTTCAGGTAGTTTCCCATGAGTTCTCTAAGCGCTGCTTTTTGTGGTGAATCCTTTTTTCTTGCCATAAAATAAACCTCCAAACTGAGTAATTCTATCTTACATCAGTTTGAAGGTTTACACAAACTTTGGGATACTCCCAAAATGGCATCGAAATTAATTACCATTTTGATGCCATTCTTTACAAGCGCAGTTCGTCCCTAAGCATCCCTTTCAGCATGCCTTATTTCAAACTGTTTTATTTTCAATTATCAAAATCTATGCCTTTTTTAATGCAAAAAGGTGACTTCCCGTCCTTCCTGTCTGAATCTTACAATGAAGTTTATTGATATTTCGCCCCATCGCTAAAAGGATACTTTCTGCCAAGGCATTTACCTTTCCACGGTACAGATATCTCCGAAAGTTCATGTCTTTTTTCACATCAGCAAAAGAACCTTCCGCCTGAATACTTCGGTTCATCCGGAGCATAGTCCCATACTCACTCGTGATCCGTTCCAGATCTTCTGCACGCTTCTGGCTCATCGTCTTTGAGACCATCAACACTTTATTGCGTTTTTCCATAGGCGTTTTGCAGTTGTTCCCTTTGATACATTCTGTTTTATAAGGACAGCCAGTACAGTCTGAACATCTGTAATAAGTTTTTATACTGACATATCCACTCGTCGTTTTACTTCTCCGTTCATTTGTGACAGTCAGTTCTCTTCCATTCCGGCAGATGTAACTGTCCCTGTCCGCATGATACTCCATATTTTCCCTTCTGCTAATGTCCTTTTTGTATTTTCGTGTCTTTGAGATCTCATAGTTCTGTGGCTTTATGTAGGCAGTCTGTCCGTTGCTTTCAATGAAAAGATAGTTTTCTTCACTTTCGTACCCGGCATCTGCAACAATTTCTGAATACTTAAATCCCAGGTAGCTCTCCATATCTTTCAAAAAAGGAATCAGGGTACGTGTATCGGTGGGGCGCGGGCTGATATCAATCCATGTGATGTATTCTGAATCCACTCCATGCTGAATGTTATACGCAGGCTTTAACTGTCCGTTCAGCATCGCGTCCTCTTTCATTCTCATGAAGGTGGCATCGGGATCTGTTTTGGAATAACTGTTTCTGTCCCCAAGCGTATACAGTTTTTTCGTATATTCCTTTAGTTTCTCCAGATACCGATCCAGTTGTTCCAGAGATTTCTGTAACTGTGTTTTTCTCCGGCCGGTTCCATGTACAAACACGATTTCTTCCTGTATTTTGATGCGGCATAACTGCTTTTTTAACCGCTTTAAGGTGTGTATGGATATACTATCATGATATACCGTTTTCATTCCATAGAGTTCTTCACATTCAGCCACAAAAGAAGACAGTTTCGTGTATAACCGGGCCTGATTTTTTGTAATAGCCTTTTTCCATACAAATGTATACTTATTGGCCGCAGATTCGATCTTTGTGCCATCAATAAAAATGGTCTTCCCCGAAATCTCACCCAAAAGATAGAGCAGATCTGACATTTGTGCAAGCAACGTCTTTGCACAGACAGAAAAGTGAAGGGAGATAAAACGCGCGATCGTTGCATGGTCAGGAGCCGGCATACCTTCCAGGAGATACATGAAGTTGATATCCCGTTTACATGCTTTTCTGATATCGCGGCTTGAATAGATCCGATTCATTGCTGCATAGATAACAAGTTTCAGAATCTGACGCGGTGTTGCCTGATTTTTTCTGATCCTGCCGTAAGTTTTATACAGTTCAGAAAGGTCCATTTCCTCCACAAAGGCACTTACCAGACGAACCGGATCATCAGATGGAATAGAAATCTCTAAATCTAGCGGAAGTTTGATTTGATAATACAGAGAAAATGAGGTATAATCTCTCTGTATTATTTTGTTTAGTAGCATAAACTAATTATACCACAAGCGCCGGGCTTTTCGAAGTCCGGCGTTTTGTGTTGAATATAAAATGAGCTGCCGCACGTTAGTGCGACAGCCCCTTTTTCGTCAATCTGTCAAAAGAATCCAAAGGAATTGAAGTCCCCAAAAAAGAATGGTATCCTAAAGAAAAAAGTAGATGGGGTGGTTGAAATGAACAGCAAATATGAGATCAACACAAAAGAAAACCGGGAATTCCTGAAAGCATCCTGTGAGGAGCTTTTGAATTTCGGACATCGGTTTCCTTCACCGAATGGAGGTTCCTATTATCTGGGGGACGACGGAACACCATGGAAGGACAGAAACCGGGAAACCTGGATCACCTGTCGTATGGCGCATGTATACAGTCTGGGTCTGATGCTTGGCCATGAGGGAAGCGAAGAGCTTGCGGATGCGGCATTGAAAGGTCTGAAGGGAGAGCTTCACGATGAAAAAAACGGTGGCTGGTATGCAGGTGTAACACCGGAAGGAGATATTGTGCCCAATAAACAGTGTTATGCCCATGCATTTGTGATCCTGGCTGCATCTTCCGCACTGACAGCCGGAAGGCCCGGGGCGAAAGAGCTTCTTGAAGAGGCATTGGCTGTTTATGACCGACATTTCTGGAATGAAGAGGAGGGGCTGGCCTGCGATACCTGGAATACGGAATTTACCGTGCTGGATGATTACCGGGGATTAAATGCCAATATGCATACGGTAGAGGCTTTTCTGGCAGCTGGAGATGTTATTGGAGATAAGAAATATCATATCCGTGCAGGCAGGATCATTGATCATGTAATTGGATGGGCAGAAGATAATAACTGGAGGATCCCGGAACATTTTACGAAGGAATGGGTGGCAGATCTTGACTGCAACCGTGACCGTCCGGATGATCCGTTCAAGCCATACGGCGCAACACCGGGACATGGAATCGAATGGGCAAGGCTGATCACACAGTGGACGCTTGCAAACTGTGGAGAAGAGAAAGAAAAACTGGAAATACATCTTCAGGCAGCAGAAAACCTTTACACAACAGCAATAAAAGACGGCTGGAACGCAGATGGTGCACCGGGAATTGTATACACGACAGATTGGAATGGCAAACCGGTGGTACATGACCGTATGCACTGGACTCTTGCGGAAGCGATCAATACCTCTGCAGTTCTTTATCAGGTGACCGGTAAGGAGAAATATGCGAAAGATTATGCTGCGTTTATGAAGTACCTGGATGAAGTGGTCATGGATCACGAAAACGGCTCCTGGTTTCATCAGCTGGATGAGCAGAATCATCTGAAAGGAACCGTATGGCCCGGAAAATCTGATCTGTACCATGCACTGCAGTCTACACTGATCCCATATCATAAAGCAGATACGTCTATTGCACCGGCAGTGAAGAAAAAACTGGAGATCTGAACAAAATCGTTTTGCGATTTTTGTTCGTGAGCATGTAACGAAGCGGAGTGCGAATGTTCAATAAAAAAACTTCCTGTGTTTACAGAAAAATTTCTCAGGACAGATACTTGCAGAGATACAGGTATCCGGTCTTGAAGAAATACGAGAACACAGGAAGGTTTTTTGTTGAATAGTTATTACTCCGTAACCTCTTTCAGATCCGAAATATCCGGAGAAGCCATGAGAGAATAATTGGTGTAATAAACAACGAAACCGGGTTTCGCACCGGCAGGTTTTTTCACATGCTTTTTCTGGATATAATCGATCTCTACCTTGGGAGCAGAGTGTCCTTTGGAGTACCAGGCGGCCAGGCGGCCTGCTTCTTCGAAGGTACGGTCCGGAAGTTCACCGTCTTTGGTGCGGACGATCACATGGGAACCAGCCATTTTCTTTGCATGGAACCACCAGTCATTTCCAGTTGCGAACTTGAAAGTCAGCTCATCATTCTGGAAATTGTTTTTTCCCACATAGATATCAAAACCGTCACTGGATATGTAGTGGAGCGGTTTGGATTTCGGCTGGGCTTTCTGGCCTTTTTTGTTTGTGTAGTGACGTTTGATATAGCCGTACTCAGTGAGCTCTTCCTTGATCTGGGAAAGGTCACTTTCAGATCTGGCGATATCCAGAGCATTGGAGATAGATTCCAGATGAGAGATCTCACTTTCCGTATCTGTGATCTGTTCTGTGACGGCTTCCTCTGTACGCTTCAGCTTTCCGTATTTATCAAAATATTTCTTGGAATTCTGTGCCGGAGTCAGTGTCGGGTCAAGAGGGATAGTGATCTCCTCGTTGGTGTAATAGTTCAGTGCTTTAAAGGATCTGCAGCCTTCCTCAAGTCCGTATCCGTAGGTGTTGATCAGTTCACCGTAGACCTTGAATTTATCTTTTTTTGCAGTATCATTCAGCTGCTTTTTCTGGATGTTGTATTTTTTTCGGTTACGTTCCAGAGCGGTCTGTACTACACGGCGAAGATCGGAGGATTTCTGGTGGATACGTGTCAGCAGACTTTTGGTAGCATAATAGGTCTCCAGCATAACAGAGACACTGTCAAAGATTTCGCTGCGGTATTCACTGCCAAACTGTTGATAAGGAAAGACACCGTATTCCACAGGCTCCTCTCCGCGGTAGACAATATTTGGGGTGAACTCTCTGTTCCGGATCTGTTCCATAAGGCGGAGAAAGGTATGATAAAGATGGGTGCAGGCTGCCTCATCCAGGGACTGCGATGCATCGCTTCCGTCAATGGATGCACGGTAGCAGATCTCCTCAGCCATTACCGGGCTCATACCTGTGAGTGAAGTGTAAAGCGCCTTGGAAATATTCACAGGCTTTTTACAGATGTGCTGTGTGAACTCCTCCTCGGAAACAGTCAGCGGATTTTCTTTATCCCTGGTATTGGGAATGAAATATTCTCTTCCGGGAAGAACCTCACGGACAGAGCTCATATGGGAAGAGACATGCTTGATGCTGTCCAGGATCATGCCTTTTTCGTCACAGAAGATGATGTTGCTGTGCTTGCCCATCAGTTCCATGATCAGACGCTTTCTGCAGGGATCCCCCAGCTCATTAAGATGCTCCAGCTCAAATTCCACCGCACGCTCCATTCCAGGCTGCTTCACATCAAGGATACGGGCGCTTCCGATGTGCTTTCTGAGAAGCATGCAGAAGTTCGGTGCAGTTAAAGGACTGATACGGTTCTTATCTGTAAAATAGATCAGAGGAAGGGATGCGCTTGCACTTAAGAGAAGACGTTTCTGTCCATTTGCGCCCTTTCCTGTGATCAAAAGTTCATCGTTTTCCGGCTGGGCGATCTTGTTGATACGTCCGCCTTTTAAATTATCATCGATCTCTGCCACGAGAGCAGAAACTGTAATTCCGTCAAATGCCATGATTTTACCTCCATTTCAACATCAATCATTATAACAGTAAAAAAAGAGTTTGACTAGGGTTTTGGAATGAACTATAATAAATCTGTATGCAATCAGTTACTGTATTTATCAGCAGCTGATAAACTTAAGAGGCAGTATTGGAGGATAACATGATAAAAAGTATGACCGGCTTTGGCAGGGCAGAAGCAGTTTCCAGAGAGCGTAAGGTTTCTGTTGAACTGAAATCCGTCAATCACAGATATCTGGATCTGAACATCAAAATGCCGAAAAGACTCAGCTATTTTGAGGGAGAGATCCGAAATGTGATGAAGACTTATATCCGCCGCGGCAAAGTCGATGTGTTCATCACCTATGAAGACTATACAATGGGCGGAATGGCTCTGAAATACAATGCAGAGCTGGCAAAGGAATATCTGGGCTATCTGAACCAGATGAGTGAGGAACTGGGGATCGAGAATGATATCCGTGTTTCCACACTTTCCAGATATCCGGATGTGTTTACAATGGAAGAGCAGGCTCCGGATGAGGAAGAGCTCTGGAATTTTCTGGAGGGTCCGCTTCATGAGGCCTGCCGGAAATTTGTGGAGACCCGCCAGCGTGAGGGTGCTAATCTGAAACAGGATCTTCTTGGGAAGCTGGACGGACTGGAAGCAAAGGTCGATGTAGTGGAAAAACGTTCTCCGGAAGTAGTGAAGGCTTATCGGGAGAAACTGGAAGCCAAGATGCACGAGCTACTTGAAGATAACCAGATCGATGATTCCAGGATCGCCGCAGAGGTGATACTTTTTTCAGATAAGATCTGCAATGATGAGGAGACGGTACGTCTTCGAAGCCACATCCACGGAATGAGAAAGATCCTGGATGAGAACGAGGGCGTGGGACGTAAGATGGATTTCATGGCACAGGAGATGAACCGTGAGGCGAACACTATCCTGTCTAAATCCAATGATCTTATTGTATCCAACGCGGCCATCGATCTGAAGACAGAGATCGAGAAGATCCGTGAGCAGATCCAGAATATCGAGTAACCGGGCAGGAAACAGGCTGTACACAGGCAGAAAGGGAGAGCGTAAATGGCGAAACTTATTAATGTAGGCTTTGGAAATGTTGTCAATTCACGCAAGATCGTGGCTGTGGTAAGTCCGGATGCCGCTCCTGTAAAGCGCATGATACAGAGCGTCAAGGGGACCCGAACTCTGATCGATGCCACACAGGGAAGAAAAACAAAAGCAGTGATTGTTACTTCCGATGATTATCTTGTCCTTTCCGCTCTGCAGCCGGAAACTATTGCCAGGAGATTTTCGGAAGCATATGGAGAGGAAATGAGGGAGGAAGGAAATGAGTAAGGGAATTTTAGTTGTTGTTTCGGGCTTTTCCGGTTCCGGAAAAGGTACTGTCATGAAACGGCTGATGGAAAAATATGACAATTATGCATTATCTGTTTCTGTTACTACCAGAAATCCAAGACCGGGTGAGAAGGACGGAGAGGCTTATTTCTTCCGCACAAAAGAAGAATTTGAACAGCTGATCCGGGAAGACGGACTGATCGAGTATGCACAGTATGTGGAGAATTATTATGGCACACCCCGCAAATATGTAGAGGAGCAGCTTTCCGCAGGGAAAGATGTGATCCTTGAGATCGAGATCCAGGGTGCCATGAAGATCCGTGAGAAGTTTCCGGATACACTGCTGGTATTTGTATGTCCGCCATCTATGGAGGAGCTTAAGAACCGTCTGGTAGGTCGCGGAACAGAGACTCTGGATGTGATCAACGGGCGTCTCAGAAGAGCGGTTGAAGAATCCAGAGGAATGGATAAATATGATTATCTCCTGATCAATGATGATCTGGAGGAATGTGTTGATACACTTCATGAGACCATCCGGTGTGAGCGCATGCGTACATCCAGGAATCATGATTTTGTATCCAGGATCCAGAAAGAAGCGGAAGCTTTTTTATAAATACCAATTAACAAGTTAAATACGGCCCTGCCGTTACAGAAGGGAGAAAAGATATGATACATCCATCTTATTCAGAATTAATTGAGGCTATCAACACAAACAACGAGGACGACGATGAGGCTCTCGTGCTGAACAGCCGTTATTCTCTTGTACTTGCAGCAAGCAAACGTGCCCGCCAGCTGATCGCAGGAGCAGAGCCGCTTGTACCGGGTGCAGCAGGAAAGAAACCGCTTTCCGTTGCCATTGATGAGCTTTACAAGGGCAAAGTAAAGATCCTTCCCGGACAGGAGGAAGAGGAAGAGCTGGAGGCTCTTGAAGCTGAGAAGGAGGCTCTTGAGGCAGCAGAGGGCGAGACCGCAGAAGGCACTGAGACTGCAGAAGCAGCTCAGACAGAAGCGGAGTAATTTTATGAAAATATTATTCATCTCTCTTGGCTGTGACAAGAACCTGGCGGATTCTGAGGAAATGCTGGGACTTCTTACAGCCGGAGGTCATGAGATCACAGACGATGAAACACAGGCAGATGCAATCGTGATCAATACCTGCTGTTTTATCAAGGATGCCAAGGAAGAGAGTGTGGAAACCATTCTTGAAATGGCAGAATACAAAAAAACAGGAAGCTGCCATGCTCTGATCGTTACCGGCTGTATGGCACAGCGATACCAGAAAGAGATCATTGAGGAGGTTCCGGAGGTCGATGCTGTTCTTGGAACTACATCCTACGGCGACATCGTAAAGGCTCTGGAGGAAGCAGTAGCCGGAAATCATTTCGAAGAATTCCGTGATATTGATTATCTGCCGGATACAGGAAGCAAACGTGTCCTTACAACAGGTGGACATTTCGGCTACCTGAAGATCGCGGAAGGCTGCGACAAGCACTGTACCTACTGCATCATCCCGAAGCTCAGAGGTAAATTTCGAAGCGTCCCAATGGAGCGCCTCATTGCCCAGGCAGAGGATATGGCTGAACAGGGAGTGAAAGAGCTGATCCTGGTAGCACAGGAGACCACCGTTTATGGAAAGGATCTTTACGGCAAAAAATCTCTTCACATTCTTTTAAAGAAGCTCTGTGAGATCAGAGGTATCCGTTGGATCCGCATCCTTTACTGTTATCCGGAGGAGATTTACGATGAACTGATCGAAACCATTCGTGATGAGAAGAAGATCTGTCATTATCTGGATATTCCGATCCAGCACGCATCGGACCGAATTCTTAAAAGAATGGGCCGCCGTACTTCCAAACAGGAACTGATCGATATTGTCGGAAAGCTCCGTAAGGAGATTCCGGATATCGTACTGCGTACAACTCTGATCACCGGATTTCCGGGTGAGACGGAGGAAGACCATGAAGAACTGAAGGAGTTCGTAGATGAGATGGAATTTGACCGTCTCGGTGTCTTCACTTACTCTCCGGAGGAGAATACCCCGGCAGCAGAGATGGCAGACCAGGTTCCGGAAGAAGTGAAGGAAGAACGCAGAGACGAGCTGATGGAGCTTCAGCAGGAGATTTCTTATGACAGAGGCCAGGACCGTATCGGACAGGAACTTCTTGTTATGATCGAAGGAAAAGTTGCAGATGAAAGTGCCTATATCGGACGTACCTACGGGGATGCACCGAAGGTTGACGGATACATTTTCGTTCAGACAGGCGAACTGCTTATGACAGGTGATTTTGCAAAGGTACGTGTGACAGGTGCGCTTGAGTATGATTTGATAGGAGTGCTGAGCGATGAATACACCGAATAAACTTACAGTTGCAAGAATGATACTTGTACCATTTCTTGTAGTTTTCTTACTGACAGGCTGGGGAGGAGAAGCAAACCGTTGGATCTGTCTTGCGATTTTTGTCGCAGCAAGTGTGACAGACTGGTTTGACGGTCATCTTGCCAGAAAATATAACCTGATAACCAATTTTGGAAAATTTATGGATCCGCTGGCAGACAAGCTTTTGGTATGCTCTGCCATGATCTGCATGATCGAGGTTGACAAGCTTCCGGCATGGGTTGTGATCATTATCATCGGACGGGAATTTATCATCAGCGGTTTCCGTCTGATCGCAGCGGAGAACGGAATTGTCATTGCCGCAAACTACTGGGGAAAATTCAAAACCGTTTCCCAGATGATCATGATCATACTTCTGATGCTGGATTTCGGAGGTGTTTTTGCAGTGCTGACACAGATATTTATCTGGCTGTCCGTTGCACTGACCATTATTTCCCTGCTGACTTATATCATGCAGAACAGAAAGGTCCTTTCCATGCAGGAGTAGGGATCAGAGTATACGAAAGGAGTTTCTTTTCATGATCACAGAACTGATATCCGTAGGAACCGAGATCCTTCTAGGAAATATCGTAAATACCAACAGCGCCTATCTTTCTGAAAAATGCGCCCTGCTTGGGTTAAGTGTTTACTATCAGGATGTAGTAGGTGATAATGAAGGCCGTATGCGTGACGTGATCCGTACTGCACTGGATCGTTCCGATGTTGTGATCCTCACCGGAGGTCTTGGACCAACAGAGGATGATATCACCAAGGAAGTAACTGCGGATCTGATGGGAATGCCTCTTAAGGAAGATTCCCACTCAAGGAAACTGATCGATAAATATCTGAAGGAATATGAGAAAAACAATCCTCAGAGACGTATCACGAAGAACAACTATAAACAAGCCATGGTTCCTGATGGAGCCATTGTTCTTGACAATCATAACGGAACTGCTCCGGGACTGATCCTTGAGAAAAAAGGAAAAACCGCGATCCTTCTTCCTGGACCTCCCAATGAGCTGAAGCCCATGTTCGAGGAGTACGTTGTCCCATATCTGCAGAAAAACCAGCCGGAGATCATTGTGTCCCAGATGGTAAAGATCAGCGGGATCGGTGAGAGTCAGGTAGCAGAGGAAATCCAGGATCTGATCGAAAGCCAGACCAATCCTACCATTGCACCTTATGCAAAAACCGGTGAAGTGCATCTTCGTGTGACAGCAAGCGCAGAGAATGAAAAGGCCTGCAGAAAGCTGATCAAACCGGTTGTCAAGGAGCTAAAGAAGCGTTTTGGAGAGAATGTTTTCGCCACAGATGAGAGCAAGACACTGGAGGAAGCAGTGATCAATCTTCTGAAAGAGAAAGATCTGAAGCTTTCCCTGGCGGAATCGCTTACCGGCGGTATGATCGCCCAGCGCATTGTCAATGTATCCGGTGCGTCTGAGGTGTTTGGCTATGGCTTTGTGACTTACAGTAACAAGGCCAAGCATAAATGTCTGGGAGTGAAGAAGCGTACTCTGAAGGAGCAGGGGGCAGTTTCCGCCAAATGCGCCAGAGAAATGGCAAAGGGCGCCTGCAAAGCATCTGGAGCAGACATCAGTATTTCCGTGACGGGTCTGGCAGGACCGGGAGGCGGAACAAAGGAAACTCCGGTTGGTACTGTATTTATGGGCTGCTGCTATAAGGGCAAGGCTATTGCCAAAGAGTTCCACTTTACAGGAAATCGCATGCGGATCCGCGAGCAGACTACAGCGCATGCACTGGCGATGTTACGTGACTGTATCATTATGAGCAGATAGCGAATGCCTTGATCTGCCTGCTATTACGGATCAACCATGATATTTTTTATAAAACAGGACTGATTTTTAAACAGATGAAACTTTTGATTTCAAGTATCTGTATCAAAAATCAGTCCTGTTTTATTTTTGTTTCCTGACAATAAGCCCTGGTATGGGCGATGAAAGAATATAAACGATCATATTTACAAGGATACTATCATAAGTGCTAGTGTTTTTATAAGGGATTTCCTCTAAAATATGATTAAAGCAATATATGACGTAAATATACGTTTTACCGGAAAGGGGGAAATCAGAATGAAAAAGAAAAAAAATCTGTTGTGTTTTGTGCTGCTGATCAGCCTTATTTTTACGATGGCATTTGGAAGTGTGACGGTCAGCGCCGCACCAAAACTGAACAGAACAAAAGTAACTCTTTTAAAAGGTGAGAAGACAACACTTAAGGTTACCGGAACCAGGCGGAAGGTTGCCTGGAGATCTTCCAAAAAGAGCGTTGCGACCGTAAACAGCAAAGGTCAGGTGGTTGCCAAAAATAAAGGTTCCGCAACGATCTATGCAAAGGTAAGCAAAAAAACATATAAATGTGTTGTAAAGGTAGAAACACCGAAGCTCAGCAGGACATCGCTGACATTAACAGAAAAGAAATCCAGTGCCATTAAATTGACAGGAACAACTGTGAAGGTGAAATATTCTTCTTCCAATCCGAAGATCGCACGTGTGGATTCCAAAGGAAAGATCACCGCAGTGAGAAAAGGAACAGCAGTGATCACAGCGAAGGCAAATACGAAGAAATTCAACTGTAAGGTTACAGTAAAAGCAGCGCAGAAACCGAAGCCGAAGCCGACACCTACACCGGTGCCGAAACCATCTTTAAGTGCCACCACCTTAAATATGAATAAAGGTGATGTGAGACAGCTTCAGGTAAAGAATTATAAAGAGATTCTTGTATGGACCAGTGATGATACATCTGTTGCAACTGTAGACAGTAAAGGCAAAGTAACGGCAGTGAATGTGGGAACAACAAAGATCCAGGTCCGGGATAAGAGTACCTGGCGAGGCAGCTGTACTGTCCACGTGACACAGACAGTAAAGAAACAGGTGGAGCCGGTTCTTACAAAAGGAACTAAATCTGCAAAAAAAGAGATCACCAATGATAAAGGACAGAAGGAAGTCATTAATGTAACGATAAATACCTATACTTACACCTTTACCACGATCCCGACCAATGCAGAGGAGCTGAAACAGTATGATATCACAACGGCAGACGGACGCTATAAGACCATGGCTCTTCTGATCCTTGCATATCGTACCTGGACACCGACCAATCCGACGGACTGCGAGGAGATGATTTCTTATCTCAACAATAAAGAGATGACTCAGTATTACAAAAACTTTTTGAGAGATCGTATGAAAGCGGATAACGGATATAAATATCTTGGCAATTCTTACCTGAACGGAGCAACTCCGGCCAACAATTATACTCCGTCTAAACCGATTTCCATTACGTTAAGACAGGACACACTTCCGGGTAAGGGAAATTCCATCAGTGAAGATATCCCGTATTTTGAACCGACCCAGACCACTCCTGCGATCTACAGATCATTTACTGATTTTGCAGGCAGCGACAGTTCCAGATGGATCTGTACATATAAGCACTCCAAAACCGGAAAATGGTATATCTGGGATCAGTCCTGGCATGATCTTCTTACCAGGATCAAACAGCCGGCAGGAAACTATGAATATTGATCGAATGTGAATGTACCGCTATTCAATCCCATTCTAAAAAAGGAACCGACAGCGTAAAAACTGTCGGTTCCTTTTTGGCATACATAATAGAATATCTCATCGGTGCAGCGCAAACTTTTCAATGGCGCGTGCTACACCGTCTTCGTCATTGGAAGCAGTAATATAATCGGCTGCTTCTTTTACCTGGGGCTGTGCATTGGCCATGGCTACGCCAAACCCGACTTCCCGGAGAAGATGGACATCGTTGTCACCGTCTCCGCATGCCATAATGGATTCCCTTGGGATTCCCAGCATTTCGCCAAGAGCAACAAGAGCGGTTCCTTTGTTGACACCAGCGGCGTTGATCTCAATATTGTAGCTTAAGGAGCCTACAAGCTCCAGCTCCTTAAGTTCACTTAATTCCTTCCAGGCGGAGGCACGTTCCTCCATGTCTGCAAAAAGCGCCTGGACTTTATCCATGCTTCTGTTTTCTTTTGTAATGACATCCTGGATGTCCGGAACCGCGATACGGGTAGTACGGACATAATTCCACATATTAGGGTCGTGATGGTATTTTCCTACATTATCAAGCTTGGCAGCGTCTGCATATCCCTGGCCGTCAAAATAGATCTCACTTAAAGTATCATATTTTTCAAAGATACGGAGAGCTTTTTTTGCACTTTCCATGGGAAGAAGCTGCTCGATAAGAAGTTTATTATGGTCTGTATCAAGGACTCTGGCTCCGTTGGAGGTGAGAGCATAGTGAATTCCCGGAAAATTTCTCAGTTCCGCGGGAATGCCGGTATATGGCCGGCCGGTAGCCATCAGAACAAGGATCCCTGCATCAATAGCTTCCCTGAGAACGCGCCTGGTATTTTCTGTGAGTTCTTTTTTTGTATTCAGAAGAGTTCCGTCCAGATCAAGACCGATCATTTTTATCTGCTGCATATTTAAGATTTCCTTTCCCGGTTAAGGTCACATATACAGAAAAACCGTCCCGAAAAAACATTTTCCGGGACGGTACCTATCTGTTTATCAGATATCAAGAAGATCACTGTAAACTTTCAGTGCTCCGTCTGTATCATGAGCGAGAACACGTTTTGCAAGAACCTTACCAAGCTGTACACCCTCCTGGTCAAAGCTGTTCAGGTTCCATACAAAGCCCTGGAACATGATCTTGTTCTCAAAGTGTGCAAGAAGCGCACCCAGAGACTTCGGTGTAAGTTCCTCACCAACAATGATACTGGAAGGACGTCCGCCCTTGAAGTTTTTGTTCAGGTTCTCATCTTCTTTTCCACATGCAAAAGCAACGATCTGTGCTGCAACGTTTGCACAGAGTTTCTGCTGGCTTGTGCTGTTCTCGATATCAACATCAACACCAAGCTGGCTCTTCTTAAAGCCGATGAACTGAAGCGGAACAATATTGGTTCCCTGATGCAGAAGCTGGTAGAAGGAGTGCTGTCCGTTGGTTCCTGGCTCACCAAAGATCACCGGTCCGGTCACATAATCCACCGGCTCACCAAAGCGGTTTACAGATTTACCGTTAGACTCCATATCACACTGCTGAAGATGAGCAGGGAAGCGGCTTAATGCCTGTGAGTATGGTAAAACTGCAGTAGAAGGATATCCCTGTACATTTCTCTCATAAACGCCGATCAGGGCATCCAGCATATCCGGGTTCTCAAGAATGTTCTTATTTGTTGCAAGCTTATCCTCTTCGGCAGCTCCGTCAAGGATGTCTGCGAATACTTCCGGTCCGAATGCAAGGGAAAGGATCGCTCCGCCTACGCCGGAAACGGAAGAGTAACGTCCGCCGATATAGTCGTCCATGAAAATAGCGGTAAGGTACTCATCACTCTTTGCAAGAGGAGAGGTCTCACTGGTTACAGCAAGCATATGTCTGGACGGGTTCAGGCCCGCTTTTGTAAGGGCGTCTTTTACGAATGCCTCATTTGTCAGAGTTTCAAGTGTTGTACCGGATTTGGATACAACGATGAAAAGAGAGTGAGCAAGATCTACAGATGCAAGAACAGCAGCTGCATCATCCGGGTCAACGTTGCTGATGAATTTTGCTTCCATCTTGAAGGTGTTGTTTGCCTTTGCCCAGTTCTCAAGTGCGATATATAATGCACGCGGTCCCAGGTCACTTCCGCCGATACCGATCTGTACAACCGTAGTGAATTTCTCACCGGCTTCATTTGTGATCTCGCCTGCATGTACTTTGTTTGCAAAATCTGCAGCTTTCTTCTGCTGAGCTACATAGAATTCTCGCTTGTCCACACCGTCAACAACAACAGGCTCGCCAAGCTGTGTACGTGCAAGATGATGAAGGACCATACGTTTCTCGCCTGTGTTGATCACTGCGCCGTTATATAATTCCTGGAATTTTTCGATCAGTTCTGCCTCATCAGCCAGTTTGGAAAGTGCGTCAAGAACGGTCTCGTCCACTTCCTTAGCTGCGTAATTGTAAGCCAGACCTGCTGCCATCGGTACGCTGTACTTCTTTACACGTTCTGCACCCTGCTCGCCGGACATTGCTTCTGCAATGTTCACGTGATCTTTCAGACTGTTAAGTTTGCTGTAAGAAGCAAGAGTGTCCAGATTTTTCCATGTTGCCATAATCATATTCCTCCTTTAATGACTGTGATCAGAGATATCACCATAAATCCTTCGGATATCTTTTTCACAATTGTCTACAGCCAATTATACTGAAAAAAGCTCTGGATTTCAACGGAAGGAACGATTTAATTGGTGAAAATCTTGTTAAATAAGGTAAAAAATATCAGAGATAACAGGAGCGTGACGGAAATATGAAGAAGTTTCCGTCAGCAGCAGGACAGGAATGGGGAAATATGATATGATAGAAAACAGATCACCCGGAGAAAAAAGCCGGGAAAATAATAAGTGATGAAGGGAATTGTTTTATGGAGGAAATGAAGAAAAAAGGAAATGTGATCGCACTGCTGCCTATCGGTGTTTTTCTGGTCCTGTATCTGGGACTGGGGATTTTGTTTGAGTATGTGATGAAGATCCCTATGGGATTTTATAATGTACCGATCGTTGTGGCTTTTCTGTCTGCGATCCTGGTGGCATGTGTTCAGAACAGAACGATCAGCTTTGACAGAAAGCTGGAGCTTATGGCAAAAGGAGTAGGAGATAAAAATATCATCACCATGCTTCTGATCTTTCTGACCGCAGGCTCTTTTGTGGGTGTTGTGGGGCGCAGCAGTGCAGAAAGTGTGGCCTACTGTATGCTTTCTCTGATACCGGCACGTTTTTCTGTTGCGGTATTGTTTGTAGTTGCCTGCTTCGTATCTGTGGCTATGGGAACTTCCGTTGGGACGATCACGCTTCTTACCCCTATTGCGGTAGCGGTTTCCAAAGCTTCCGGTTTTGATATGGCATTTTGTGTGGCATCGGTGATGGGAGGAGCCATGTTTGGTGACAACCTTTCTTTTATTTCTGATACCACGATCGCAGCCTGCAACGGTCAGGGCTGTCAGATGAAAGATAAATTCCGGGAAAACTTCTGGATTGCATTTCCGGCAGCTGTTGTTACACTGCTCCTGATCCTTATCCTGTCTTTTCAGACAGAGATCCAGGGAAGAGTGGTACAGGATTATCATCTTATACAGATCTTTCCATATGTTCTGGTGCTGATCGGCGGGATCATCGGCATCAATGTATTTGTGGTACTTCTGATCGGAATTATCTCCGGCGCATTTATCATGCTTCTTGGAGGACATATCACACCGGTGGAGCTTCTGACCAATATCGGATCCGGTGTTTCCGGAATGTTCGAGACCTGCATGGTGGCTATCCTTGTAGCAGCCATGTGTGCGCTGATCCGGGAGCATGGAGGCTTTGAAGCACTGCTTTCCGGAATACAGAGAGTTTTTAAAGGGAAAAAAGGCGGACTTCTTGGTATGGGACTTCTGGTTGGAACTATGGATATCGCAACAGCCAATAATACGGTGGCCATTGTTATGGCCAACCCCATTGCAAAGGAAATGGCGCTGGAATATAAGATCACTTCCAGAAAGACAGCTTCTATCCTGGACACATTTTCCTGTATTTTCCAGGGGGTGATCCCATATGGAGCCCAGATGCTGGTTGCCATTTCTGCGGCAAAGGAACTGGGATTTGAGCTTTCTGCTTTTCAGATCATGCCGAAACTGTTTTACCCCATGCTTCTGCTTGTGAGTTCTCTGATCGCGATCTTTGGTATAAAAGGCGGGGATGATAAATGAATCAGGAAGAGATGATCCGGGATGTCCGGAAAAGACTGTTTGAAATGCAGGATACAGGATATCGGGATTTTCATGCAAGGCTGGTTCCGACTGTGGAGAAAGAAAAGATCATCGGTATCCGGACACCGATACTCCGGAAATTTGCAAAAGAATTTGGAAAAACAGAAAGATCCGAAATGTTCCTGAAGGTTCTTCCTCATCAGTATTATGAGGAAAATAATCTCCATGGCCTGTTGATCGAGCAGATCAGAGATTATGATAAATGTCTGGGAGAACTGGAGTGTTTTCTTCCGCATATTGATAACTGGGCAACCTGTGATCTACTGACGCTCCATATGATGAAAAAACACCGTGATATATTTATCCGGGAGATTTATCGCTGGATGGAGTCGGATAAGCCGTATATCATCCGGTTCGGGATCAGTATGCTGATGCGCCATTATCTGGACGAAGGATTTAAACCGGAATATCCGGCGAAAGTGGCAGCGATTCGCTCGGAAGAATATTATGTAAATATGATGCGAGCCTGGTATTTTGCTACAGCACTGGCAAAACAGTATGAGAAGATCCTTCCATTCCTGGAAGAGCAGAGAATGGATATCTGGACTCATAACAAGACGATCCAGAAATCCATTGAAAGCTACCGGATCACACAAGAGCAGAAGGATCATCTCAGGACACTGCGGATAAAGAAATAAACAGCAGGTAAGGGTTGGAATATGAAGGCAATATCGATCTATGCACTTACAAGAAATCAGAATATGGAATGTGTCCAGAAGCTGGAACGCCAGCTTTCCGGCAGAGATTTTTTTCTCAGGATCAAAGAGTGGGAACTGGAAAGTATGAAAGCACTGGTGAAGCAACTGGAACTGCATATGGAGGAAGTGTATAAGCTGCGCTTTTTCTATTCGTTTCAGATCCCGAAGCTTGGAAAGGAGTTCGATCTTCTTCAGATCAAAGATGACCAGATCGTGAATATTGAACTGAAAAGCGGCATTGTGTCGGACGAGGCTATCCGGAGACAGCTGATCCAGAACCGGTATTATCTGTCTGTTTTTGGAAAACCGATCCTGTCGTATACCTATATCAGCAGTGAAGATCATCTGGTGAGACTGACCAATCATGATCACATTGTGGAGGGGGACTGGAAACAGCTATGTATTGCATTGGGGAAAGAAAGCCCGGACTATGAGGGAGATATCGAGGATCTGTTTCAGGCAGAGCTTTATCTGATCTCTCCACTGACAGAACCGGAGCGTTTTCTCAAAAAAGAGTATTTCCTTACTTCCCAGCAGAGAGATATTGAACGGCAGATTCTGAAGAGAATACGTGGAGAAAGAGGAGGATATTTCTGGTTCAGCGGACTTCCAGGAACCGGAAAAACATTGTTGCTTTATGATATTGCGATGAAGTTGTCCGTGCGCCAGAGAGTCTGTATCATTCACTGTGGAGAGGCGGGAAAAGAATGGAAGATTCTTCATGAACGTCTGCGGCGGATAGATTTTCTGGCAGATACTCAGCTGGACGGAACGACGGATCTTGGCTGTTACAGCAGCATTCTGGTAGATGAAGCACATCTTCTGTCCCTGGAAAAATTATCGGTTCTGCTTACATGGAGTGAGCACAGGCCGGTGATCTTTTCCAGTGATTCCGAGGATGTGATCTCACCGGAAGAGATGGATCGTAGCATTGTGGAAAGCCTGGGAAATCTGCCGGAGATCCAGAAATTCCATCTGACAAACCGGATCCGTACCAATGCGGAACTTTCCTCTTTTATCCAGAACATGATGCACCTGCCGGAAAAAAGAAGCCCCAGATGGTATCCGCATATTGCAGTGGTGTATGCCAATAATGACCGCGAGGTAGAAAATTTTCTGAATGATTTTGCGGGACAGGGGTATCAGCAGCGGATGCCAGAGGGTTCTGGACAGCTTGGTATCCAGGCAGTGAGAGATGCGGAGAAGATCGTTGTATTGCTGGATGAACAGTATTATTACGACGAAAAAGGATATTTAAGATCCAGGTGCTCCGCGGAAAAATATTCCAGTGTACGAAAACTTTTTCATCTTTTGAATCAGGCGAAAGAGAGCCTGGCTCTGGTGGTGAGAGAGAATATGGCGGTATATGAAGTGATGATGGAGATTTTGCAGATGCACAGAAACAGATAAAAACAAAAGATTAAAGACAATGGAGAGGAAGACAGAGAGATGGAAGTTTTGGAGATTGTTTTGCCTGTACTGGCGATGATCATTCTTGGAATCCTGTGCAGAAAATGGAAACTTTTAGATCAGAGTGGTGTCAATAACATGAAAACACTGGTAACAAATATTATGCTTCCTGTGGCAATTTTTCATGCACTGGCAACAGCAGAGTACAGTGGAAAGATCGGAATTCTGGTTCTGATCATGTTTGTGATGCTCTTGATTTCATTTGGGGCAGGATTCTGGATGAAAAGATTTATGGACGAGCCATATAAGAAATATCTTCCGTTTCTGATCTGTATCTATGAAGGTGGAATGATGGCTTACCCGTTGTATACAAGTCTTTGTGGCAGCGAAAATCTTTCACAGATTGCAGTGCTGGATATTGCGGGACTTCTTTTTGGATTCAGTGTGTATATGGGAATGCTAGGACAGACGGAAAACGGGGAAAAGATCAATGCAAAAAGCCTGTTTTACAGTGCATTGCGAACCCCTGCTTTTATAGGAACGGTTCTTGGAATTATTGTGGGACTGACACGAATGATCACCCGGCTTCTGGACAGTCCTTTTGGCAATTGTTATCTCAGTGTGGAGAATATTCTGACAACGGCCATTACGCCGATTATTCTTATTGTAGTTGGGTACAGTATGGAACTTGCGCCGGAACTTATCAGCCCCTGCCTCAAAACCATATTGCTGAGAGTCCTTTTGCAGGCAGTGATGATTGCGGGAGTTCTCATGGCAGTAAAATATTTGGTAGGAGGTTCCAGGCTTCTGAACCTGGCGGTTATTACATATATGTCCTCGCCTGCTACATTCAGTATGCAGACTTTTCTGAGAAAGAAAGAGAGCAGTGCCTATGCATCCACAACAAATTCTCTGTATTGTGTGGTCTCAATCCTGGTTTATATCACACTGGCAGTGGCAGGATGATGGAACTGAAAGAAGGGATCAAATGACGACAACGGCATTATGTTATATAGAAAACGATGATAAATTCCTGATGCTTCACAGAGTAAAAAAACAGGATGATATGAATGAGGGCAAATGGATCGGCGTTGGCGGGCATGTGGAAAGTCAGGAAACTCCGGAAGAATGCCTTGTTCGTGAGGTGAAAGAGGAAACAGGGCTGACACTTACCTCCTATAAGTTCCGTGGCCTGGTGACATTTATAAACAGTGAATGCGAATCAGAACTTATGTGTGTGTTCACGGCCGATGAATATACAGGAGAACTGATTGAATGTGATGAGGGAGAACTTTGCTGGGTTGACAAAGCCATGGTGCCGAATCTTCCGGCATGGGAGGGAGATCAGGTATTTCTTGATCTGCTCCTTTCAGGAGAAAAACGCTTTTTTTCTGTAAAATTGCAGTATGAAGGTGACAGACTTGTAGAGAAGAAAATTCATTTGTATTAATAGTAGATTGTTTCATAGCTGGAGGGGAAATCATGTTTAATAAAATGATTGCACAGCAAACCGCAAAAAAAAAACTTCTTGATAATTTTCTGAAAAAACATGAAGCGGAATATCCGTTTCCGGAAGATGTGGAACTCATTTGTGACATTGACTATATGGGAGATGGAAAGCCCTGTCATTTCATGGATATTTACCGTCCCCGAAATTATGAAGGAAAACTTCCAGTCATGTTTAACCTGCACGGAGGCGGTTTTCTCCTTGGAAAAAAAGAAGAGGGATTTTTCTTCCCTCCTATATTTACGGGAAACACTGGAAAAAGAGTTCGTTTTATCCATATATAAATCCGGAAAACAAAGAAATTATCCGAAACCTGCCACCGTCATTTCTGGTCACAGCTTATGGAGATACTCTTCGAAATTACAGCAGACAGTATGCAAAAGCGATAAAAAAAGCCGGTGTGATCTGTCATCTTGAAGATTATGAGGTGGACAAAAAATTTCCGCATGCTTTTAGTACAACTTTTCCTGAAATGGAGGAAAGTAAACGTGCAAATACGCAGATGGTGGAATTTCTTCTTAAATACTGATTTTGGAAAAGAAATTTATACAGAATTCCGCAAAAGAAATCTAGAACGCAATACAAAATCTTGGAATTGAAAGGGATATTGAGTAATAAGTCAATATCTCTTTTTTTGATTAATAAATAAGTATTTCTTTGGTTGACGCTATATTCGGGGATATAATATAATAAAAATTTTATAGCCAAAATTATGTGACAGAGCCGGGGCAAGAATGATGCCAGTCATAT
The DNA here is from genome assembly GCF_039062885.1 of Blautia sp. 2227st1_G12_2227SCRN_220401. Classification (NCBI taxonomy): domain Bacteria; kingdom Bacillati; phylum Bacillota; class Clostridia; order Lachnospirales; family Lachnospiraceae; genus Blautia; species Blautia sp. 2227st1_G12_2227SCRN_220401. The sequence continues at coordinate 21,838 of NZ_JBCLNI010000001.1, forward strand.
CAGTGCTTGCAAAATGTACAAAAGATTGAGAGGAATTTTATTTATGAACGGGAAGAAAAGAAAATTCTATAAGCAAATATGTTTTATATTAAGCTTTTTTTGCTTTTTTACAATAACGCCTGTTTGGGCGAATACAGAAGATTCCCAAAATTAAGTTACAGAAATGGAAGAAACCGAGCACAAGACCGTCCGGGTGGGATGGTATGAAGATTCTTATCATATCACAGATAAGAATGGAGACCGAAGCGGATATGGCTATGAATTTGAGCAGGCAGTATCCGCTTATACAGGGATTTCTGATCAGATTAAAAATATAATTGAAAAAGAACCGAAATCGAAACCGAAAAAACGGGCGAAAGAAGTCTGCCACCTACCTGTTATCTGTTCAGACAGCCTGCTGGAAGGTGCCTTCAACCTATGCATGATTCATAAGAAGGATTTTTACAGGCATATGGAGGATGCGCATACTGTAAGCGCAAAAGTGCCGCTCCAGCATATCACTGTCGAAACCATACAGGGCTGCCGGGATGCGAAGGCACTGCTTTCTGCTGTAACCAAATGTATCTATGACGTTATCATCAAAAGCGACATCCAGAAAAAACAGCTTTCTCTGTTTGATTGGAAGAAATTGGGAATCCGAGTTCCGTTAGAATTCTGAATGAAGACCATCGGGAAAGGAAACGAGGAAGTATATGGGTCTGTATCTATAAATCCGGAAGGCACCTTGTAGTTTTTCGTGACAAAAAATGCGGCAGAACCGGCAGTACAGTACCTGCAGATGGATAAATCTTACAAAGCTGTGATAAAAAGGGGAAATGATTACAATATAATCCAGGATACTGTTCTTTTTACTGTTCCGGATCTGGAGGAAATTTACCGTCAGATGGAAACAGTACTGCCAAAGAAAAGTATCTCCAGGAGCAGAGAGAATATAGAAGCTGTAATCCCGGACATTGTAGATATCCGGACATGGATGGAAAAAGATGGACTATATTATATTGTCGGAAGCAACAGTTATGGCACAGATGGGAAGTTTTTAAGGGCAACGCCTGTAAGGAAAGTAAGTGCAAGACTAGGATCTGAGCTTTTTTTCTGGAGTTGCTGCCAACGCTGGCAATGCCGTTTGTACGGAATAAGCAATACACAGTATATCCGTTTCCTTTGAAGTATATAAGGGAATATTGTTTGGATGTTGACATAATAACAGAGTGAAAAACATAGAGCTTTTATCATAATTCCGGAGAATACCCCTGCTTCTAAGCGTTAGCGCAGGCGGTGGGTAAGTTCACAAAAAACTTATATCGCAGAGTAATGGAAAATGTTCAATCATGACTGGTAAGAGATGGATGTCAGTTCATTACGAAACCATAGCTGGACGGGCTGCTTCTCAGAAAGTAAAATTGTACACATAACAGATACGAAAGAGAGGGAAAAGTTATGGTTTGCAAAGAATGTGGGAAAGAAAACAAGGAAGACGCGGCATATTGTGCTGGATGTGGAGCAACATTGAAAAAGAAGCGGCGGAAAAAAGGCAGGTTTTTTGCCACAATAGGGATCCTGGTAGCAACTGTTATTGCCGGGATTGTAGTGAAAAATGTTTTTACTGGCGGTATGGACTGGGAGGCTGCCGGAGGAGACGGAAACAGCTATGATGAAACTGCGACCCAGGAAGTGAAAAACGAATATAAATTGAATGAAACGTTTGAACTTGATGGCTTGTATTTCAATTTTACGAAGGCTTTTTCAAATGATGAATATGGATTCTGGGAGAGTAGTTCGGATGACAAAGTACTTGCAGGCTTTGAAGGTACGGTACAGAACTATTCAGATTATGATGTGAATCTCCAGAATTATGCCTATACTATTGAATTCATCAACGGCAATGGTAAAAAACAGCAGACAACAGAGCCGATGGTAGAGTGTTATGGAGGTACGGATGATTATTCAACATCCAGTATAATTGGGGCAGGAAGGGAAGGGGACATTTACATATTCCTGTCACCAGACGCAGATTGTGAGGCACTGAAAATGACCATCCAGACCTCCAGCGGTTCAGAAGCGGTCGTAAAAAACACGCTCTATTGTAATGGCTCCTATGAAAGTGAAGACGGCAGTAGTTTCACAAGACTAGCAAAAGGTTACAGTGAGGACCTGGCATGTATTCAGTTTTATGCAGATGAGCGTGAATATTACGGATATATGGATAAGAATGCGGATATGAAATTTTGTTTTTCTTCAAAATACGAAGATACTTTTTGTGAACCACCGACAGATTTCGAAAATGGCTATATCCATTATGAATACGGCAATACTATGTATGTTATGGATAAGGATGGAAAAATTACCAGTAAGTATGACGGGGATGATGGAGAATGGATAGCATATGGAAGCGGATACACATGCATGGAAGCGAGTACATCCGGCTTTGACGGAGTTGGATTTGAATACACGATGTACAGGCCGGATGGTACAGCCGCAGATACATTCAATTGTGGAACGGAAGTAACAGTGACATACCTGGGGAAAGGTACTTTCTTATATCAATATTATGGCGATGATGGCGAAGAAGTCCGCAGATATTACTTCGCCGATGGAGACAGCTGGGTACAGGCAGATATGGGGGTTGATACGGAATACATAAAAGTATGTGACAAATGGCTTTACAACGGTATTTTGACGGAAAATGGTATGAACGATTACCTCGATTTGTACGACAAAAACGGAGAATCTGTTCCGATTGAGTTACCAAGAGAATTATGGGGCTCAGATGTATGGGTAAGAGTAAATGATATTTCTGAAAAATACATCCTTTTGCAGGTGGAAACAACGGATGAAAATGGATACGATCATTTGTCACTCTGGGTCTGCAATATGGACAGTAAGGAATTCAAGAACTATCAGGGAAAATATCTGGACAATATTGATGAGGATGGATACAACAATAAGATTTTTCAGGATAGTATCGTTATATCGTTAAAAGGGGGAGATGGAAAGGATTATATTGGGCTTATAAATATTGAAGATTTGTCAGAAATCGGGGAACCGATACAGATACGTGGAGTGGATGTGTACAAAGACATTATGGCAGTAGAGGAGGAGACAACCTCAGATGTCCAGCAGACCTTATACGATTCAAAAGGAAATGTTGTTTACACCTATACCGTGGAAGATTACACCGGATGGCTCGGAGGCTTTGACAATAATACTATGCTGACTGGATGCGGATATGACTATAACGAGGAAGGAAGCATTGTTAAACACAGGTTCATGGATTATTCTGGAACACCGCTGTTCAGCGGGATTAATTACCTCTCTGGAACAGAAACCGACTTGTCAATGGATACAGCGACAGAGGAATGAAGCCACCATTGTTTGTACCTGAAATGGCAGCCTATTCTGTAATCTGACAGGGTAGGCTGTTTTTTTAATAATCAGAAAAAATTGGTATAAACTTGACTTTTTTTGTATAAAAGTAGTCAGAAAAATCTTAATGTGTTATAATTCTATATACAATGTGAGACATTGACAATAAAACTAAAAAACTTGTGATAAAATAATGAGGTGAGTAATGGCTTGCATAATATCGCCAATAATTAAAGTAACAGAGATGTGCAATTTTGACTGCGCTTTCTGCCGGTACGCGAACCATAAACAAAATACCGGAATTATTAATGTTGACACAGTAAAAAAGATATTAAGGGAATCAGCGGAAATTAATGCGGAAACGAACCCAAAAGTAAAAGTACTTTTCCATGGGGGAGAACCACTGTTATGGGGAATTGAGCGCTTTTACGAAATCTATGAATATGAGAAAGAACTTTCGGATAAAACAGGTGTCAAATTTGCTAACAGCATTCAGACAAATGCATCACTGATTGATGATGCCTGGATTAGTTTTTTTAAAGAATCCCATATTGGTATTGGGATAAGCTTGGATGGGCCAATTGGCGTAAATGCACATTTTTCCCAGGATGAAAGCCTGTCGTTCCAAAAAACGATTGCTATATTAAATAAACTGAAAAAACAAAAAGTGCCATTTGGAATATTAAGTGTTATTACAAATAGGCATATTGAGGCTGGAGCTGAAAGTTTTTATGCTTTTCTGGTGAACAACAACATTAAAAACTGTGGGGTATGTTACTGTTATAACCCAGATGATGAATGTTCTGTAGATTCAGAAAAACTTGGTTATTACCTATCTGATCTTTTCGACTTGTATTTTGACGGTGAAGCAAGGATTAATATCAGAGAATTTAATGAGGCTATTACAGCAATATTGACAGGAAAACACAGATGCTGCAGCCATCATCAAAGGGAACGTTGTGGATATTATCTGACATTTTTGCCTTCAGGGGATGCTTTTTTCTGTGATCCGTATAATTTGCGGAAAGAAAATTGTTTAGGTAATATTTCGGAACAGAGTATTTCAGACATGGTATCATGCAGTAAACATCAGGATTTGTCTAATATGATACAGAAGCAGGTTAAGAATTATTGCTATAAGTGTCCTGTAAAGAATATCTGCGGGTATGGATGCCCACGGACAGACCGGGATAATGGTATAAATTATTTTTGCCTGGCAAATCAAATTTTGTATACACATATTGCAAATACAATAAAAGACAGGAGGAAGGTTATATGAGTAACGGAATGAAGATCATTGCAGAAATATTGGAAGACCCACACGGCCACAGCCATGACCGGTCAGAGGATTCTTACAATGATTGTGACTGGAATGATGATTGGAATGATGATTGGAATGACGACTGGAATGATGATTGGAACGATTATTAATTATTGAAGTACTACTTATGGAGAGATAAGTTGTGAGAAGAAAAATAGTAGCATTATTAATGTCGGCTGCTTTGGTTTGTCAGCCTCTGCCAGTTCAGGCAGAAGAGTTTTTCAGCCAGGAAGAGATTGAAAATACTTCTGAAACGGAGGTTCCAGAAATAGAGGAGCAGGATGAGGCAGAGCCGGAAGACAGCTCAGAACTGAAGTTTGAGGGAACAGAAGAACTTAAAGAAGCGGAAGTTAATATTGAAGATACTGGAGAACCGGAATTCTCAGATGGATCAGAACCAGAAGTATCTGATGACGGATGGGAGAGTGGAGAAAGCTTATCAGGCAGTAATGGAAACAATATTCCTTCGGATGCCTTATATTATAATGGACATTATTATGCTGTGTTTAATTTACATTCTGGATGGGAAGAAGCAAAAGCGTACTGTGAATCATTAGGCGGGTATCTTGCCACAATTACAAGCCAGGAAGAAAATGATGCTGTGTTTGAATATATGACAGATCAGGGATATGACAGTGCATATTTTGGATATACGGATGAAGAAACAGAAGGAACCTGGAAATGGGTAAATGGTGAAAAATTAGATTACACAAACTGGGATCCTGGGGAACCTAATTCTGAGAACTCTAAAGAAGACTATGCTATGTTCTATTATAAATATCCAGAAGGAACCTGGAATGATGGGGATTTTGGAGGATCAACCGTAGGAAATGACAGGGCGTTTATTTGTGAATGGGGTGATTACACAAAGGAGGAACAGCCTAAATATGCTTTAAAACCGGAACAGGTATGGGGATTTAAGCAGAGGCAGGTTTCTGATCTGACAGGAACTTTAAATCTCGGTTATTATACAAAATTTTTTAATCCGGCACACGCTGCAATTCTGCTTCTGGCAGATAGCGGATCTGGCGGTTTCTGTTCCGGAATGGCAACCTCAGTAAATGCAATATCCGGATATGGCTGTGTACCGGTATCGTCGTTCCGGGTTACAAACCTAAGTGATATTACAAATCCAAAAACAACATCCTCCGTTACCTGGAAATCAGCAGCAGATTATATAAAATATGCCCATGCATACCAGAATAAGTCATCTGTACAGAAAGAAGCCAGAAAGCATAACGGAGATCTTAATGGATTGTATAATGCTGTGAAAAATTCTGTTTCTGGAAATGGAGATTATGTAGAAATCAGAATACGTGGAGATTACGCAGGTGAAATAAATATCGGGCACTGCCTGTTAGCAATGGGAATTGCAAAAGATACTGACAGTGAAACGGAAATTCTGGTTTACGATGGTAATTTTTCTTCTGATTTAAAGGAATTCTACCTGTACAAACAAAACGGGCAGGTTACTTCTTGGAAATATGACCAGCGTGCGGAAGGATTTGTAGATTGGGGAACGGGAAAACCGAATAATCAGATCACTTATACGACATCCGGAAAAGATTTCACAAAGGATGTGACTTCCATTTTAGATAGCATAAATATTGATATGTATAAATATCTGATTTCTGTAGAAAATAAGAATGCCTCAGTTAGAACATCTAATGGAAGCCAGTCTTTAAAAGAATCTGTAACAGGAGACATTATCCCTCTGCAGACATACAATGGAACCTCAGATTCTGATGCGAATGTATACTGGATTGATACGGAAGGGGAAATTAGTGTCCAGAACAATGCCTATGATAACTCTATTGAAGTCGCTGGGAATAATAAGACTGTTTCAGCTGATATTCCTGTAAACAGTTCAGTATCCATGAATCTGAATAATCAAAATGTGAAAGCTGACGTTACCGGCCTTTCCTCAGGCAAAAGTTTTTCTGTAACGCTGACACAGTATTCCGAAAGTGCGGCTTCGACATCGGCAATTGTGAGCGGAATAGCGAATACGGGAACTGTGAATATACAGAAAGAAAATGGAAATAAGGTTGATGTAAAAGGTGCAAGCCAGGCAGAGGTACAGTTTCAGAAAGAAGATGGTTCTACTACCACAAAAGTAAAAGTGGATCTTGGAGGCAAACCATCTCAGATAGAGCAGAATTCAAGCAAAACAACTGTCAAACAGGATACCAATGGTGATGGAACATATGATAAAACAGTTTATGATTCCAGCAAAGTAAACATAAAAGTATCAGCCCCGAAGCTGGGAAAAGTATCAGCTGGGCATAACTTTTTAAAAATCAGCTGGGGAAAAATTTCAAAGGCGAATGGATACCAGGTATACCGGAAAATAAATGGGGGAAAATGGAAATCCGTAAAATTTGTCTTTGGTACTTTTTACACGGACAAAAATGTAAAAGCGGGTAATACTTATACTTACACCGTAAAAGCATACCAAACTGTAAATGGTAAAAAAATATTCAGCAGCTATAATAAGAAGGGCATTTCTGGAAAATTAACTACAGCCGTTTCCCTGAAAATAAAATCGAAAAAAGTAACCGTAAGCTGGAAAAAAACAACTGGGGCAGCAGGATATTATGTATACCGCGCTGCTAGTGCAAAAGGAAAATACAGCAGAGTAAAAACAATCACTTCTGGTAGGACGCTAAAATACGTGGACAGCAAAGTGAAAAAAGGTAAGACGTATTATTATAAAGTTATGCCATATGGAAAAAATGGAAAGAAAATTGTGAAATGTGGTACAAGCGCAGCGAAAAAGATAAAAGTAAAATAAGAGACTGTGAGAAAAAGTCTGTAAATAAGATTCTTCTATGATAATAAAGGGCGAAAAGTTCTTTCATAGAGCTTTTCGCCCTTGTTTTATATATAACAGTTGCAAATCTGCATGTCAAGAGCAGGCGGATATTCCGCCCGTCTTAACATGTCTCAAAACGGATTATTCTGGTAATCGTCCCTCGTACATAATACTCAGTTCCCCGTAAACTTGTGCCCAATTCCGGATGGTTGTCGTCCACTTTTTTGCTGCCTCAAATGTGGCCAGATACAGGGCTTTCAGAAGTGCGTTGTCACTTGGAAATACGCTTCTCTGGCGGTTCAGCTTACGGTAGGTTGAATTCAGCGATTCGATCGCATTGGTCGTATAAATGACCTTTCTGACGGTGGCTGAAAATTTGAAGATCGGGGAGATCGCATCCCAGTTATCTTTCCAGCGTTTCATGGAATTCGGATATTTGGGAGTCCATTTTTCTGTTACCCGATCCAGAGCAGACATTGCTTTCTTTTCATCTCAGCCTGATAGATGGTCTTCAGGTCTGTTGCGAAAGCTTTTCGGTCCTTATCAGGGACATATTTCAAAGTGTTCCTTACCTGGTGCACGACACAACGCTGATACTCTGTTTTGGGAAAGGCGGCAGCAATAGCTTCTTTGATTCCTGTCAGGCCATCAGCACAGATAATCAATACATCTTTTACACCGCGGTTCTTCAGCTCATTCATAACAGAAAGCCAGTATTTGGCACTTTCATTATCTCCAACATTAATAGTCCGGACTTCTTTCTTTCCTTCGGTGTTGATACCCAGAATGACGTAAGCTGCAAGCTTACGGATCACTCCATTATCCCGCACAGAATAATGGATCGCATCAATATACAGGATCGGATATACCTCATCTAATGGCCGGTTCTGCCAGTCCTCAATCTGTGGGAGAATCTTGTCTGTAACATCAGAAATGAAACTTTCAGATGTTTCAAATCCATAAATATCTTCGATAGTTTCTGAGATCTGTCGTGTAGTCATACCTTTTGCATATATAGAAATAATCTTTTGATCAATATCAGAAATGTCTTTCTGGCGTTTTTTCACTACCTGTGGCTCAAAAGTTGATTTACGATCCTGCAGCACTTCGATTTCCATAGAACCATAACGGCTATTGACCTGTTTGCGTTTATAGCCATTTCTATAGTCATCATTATCAGAACGTTCTGATTTTTCATAGCCGAGATGATTATCCATTTCTGCTTCCATCATCTCCTTAATGGTGCCGCCTAAAAGATCTTTCAAGGCGTCCTGGATATCTTCTGCGGACTGAATATCATACTCTTCAAGAAGCTGGTGGATAATGTTTCTTTTTCCTTCTGTCATTTGTACTCGATGTACAGATTTCTTTTGTCTTGCCATAATAAAAGGCCCTCCTAATGATATTTATTTTATCATAGAAGAACCTTTTAAACACTATTTTACAGAAAAAGTTTCATACTCTCAAAAATAACTGTTATGATACGGGAAAAAGGCACCTCCAGAACAGAGGTGCCTGTAAAAACGCTTTTAAATTTAAGAATAAATGCTCATTTTGTAATGCTTAAGTTAGATTATAGCCTTTCCAGGTAGTAGGTATTAATAATGCTTTCTACAATTTCGTCATCACCGTATTTGGAACGCATGAAATCAACCAGTTCTTCTGCTTTTCTTTCCCATTTCTCTTTTTCATCGCTGGTACGGGCATCAGAATGTTTTCTCTGAATCTTGTCGGCCTTCTCATTAAATTTGTACCAGTCATCTGAACTGGTTTCTAATTTTTTTGACATAATTACGTCCTCCTTGTTTTTTCTCCCGGATGTATCCGGTTGTGTTAGTTAGCAATTACAGGTTGTAAATATCTTTTCTGATTTTCCTCCTTTTTGTTTCTGCCTATATAATAGATCATTTTAACCATAATAGCGATGTCAGTTCATTGCGAAAGAAGATGGATCAACAAGCTTCCTGCTGGAAAGCAGCAGTTAATTTACGAGATCGATAAGATCTATTTTTACGATATAGCGAAGGTTTATGAATGAAGTTTTCTTTGCATTTTTTTCTACATAGGATACTTTGTCTGAGAAAATACCTTTCTGAACAGAACGGACTTGTTGTTTGGTTATGTAAGATATAACAACCATATCTTCACATAGGTCTTCTACAACTCCCTCAACAGTATTTAAGTCACTAGAGCTACTGTCAATACATGAAATAATATGCCGATCATAATATATAACTGCCTTTTTCCCAATTAGTCTTTTGTCTAAAGTCATTTCTTTTGATCTCCTCGTATTATATAGTAGTTTTTATAGACCCTCTCCAAGGTCTTTACAACTATTAGGTCATAGTCCATTCTTTACCTCTTCTGTAGGTTCGGCTATGATATATAAGATGCTGTGGATTGGTTTATTTCTCCTACCACCTGATGGTTTTAGGAAGGCTCCAACCACAGTCTCTTTGTTCATTTGTTAATCAGTTAGATACCGCATGACGGTTTATTTAGAACGAGGTTACAATCGCAAGGAGCACCCTGTGGTTCTAAAACAGCATTAATACATTTCAAAGGAGATTTATTATGATTTACATAGGAATTGATGTTGCTAAGGATAAGCATGATTGCTTTATCACCAACTCTGATAGCGAAGTGTTGTTTAAAGCATTTACCATCGCCAACAACTTAGATGGTTTTAATGATCTTTATCAAAAGATGGAATCCGTTATGGATGATGTGACAAAAGTAAAAGTAGGACTGGAAGCCACTGGACACTATAGTTACAATCTCCTTGGATATCTCATTGACAAAGGTCTGCCCACCTATGTTATCAATCCGTTACATACAAATCTGTACAGAAAAAGTCTAAGCCTTAGACAGACGAAAACGGATAAAGTAGATGCCCGCACGATTGCTTCCATGCTCATGTCTGATGTGAATTTAAAGTCCTACTCAGACACATCTTACCACAACGAAGAGTTAAAGTCATTAACTCGTTATCGTTTTGATAAAGTAAAAGAACGTGCCAAGCTGAAAACTTCCGTTTCAAGACTGGTCTGTATCTTATTCCCTGAATTAGAAAAACTTGTACCAACACTTCATATGGCATCTGTTTATGCATTGCTTTATGAATTTCCCGGTGCTAAACATGTAGCCACTGCACACCTTACCAGACTTACAAATCTTCTTTCCGAATCTTCCAAAGGTCGATATGGTAAAGATACTGCTATTACTTTCAGAGATGCTGCAAGAGCTTCTATCGGCTCAAATATGCCAGCCAAATCTCTTGAATTGAAGCACACCATCAAACTTATTCAGGAACTTGATTCAGAGATTGATGAAATCGAAAATGAGATTAAAATCATCATGGATGAAATCAACTCTCCAATTCTTAGCATTCCCGGAATCAACTATCGCATGGGAGCTATGATTATTGCTGAGATCGGTGATTTCAATCGTTTTGATTCTCCTGATAAGATCTTAGCTTATGCCGGCTTTTCGTCATCAACATATCAATCCGGACAACTGGATGGTGCCTACGCACATATGGAAAAACGTGGCTCCAGATACCTGCGATACGCTCTGTATAATGCCACAAAATATGTCTGCCACTGGGATCCAACATTTGCAGCCTATCTTGCTAAAAAACGAGCGGAAGGGAAGCATTACAATGTTGCCATATCACACGCTGTAAAAAAATTGGTTCGAGTGATTTATCATCTTGAAAAAACAAAGCAGCAATACATAAAAGCAGCTTAAATCTTTCTAATTCAATACTCCTTTTTTGAGCACCTATCACGATGCTCTTTTTGTCATGCAGTTTTCAAGGTTTAAGGAACTCTAACTGAGTTCCAAATATATCTTAAAATGCATTTCTGTACTTTATTCAAAAAAAATCATTTTAAGGCTTGACTTTTAATAGTTAGTCTCGTATTCTGCCAGTAGCAATTCTAAAACTTTCTTTACCATGTCTAATCCTCCTCGATTACCTTTATTAATCTATTTAAACAGCTTTGTAAATTCTTGGTTTCGTAACATACTGACATTTGCAAAAAGGGGCTTTTCTGGTATAATTTCTTATAGTCAATATGTGAAGTTTAAGTAAGGACAGCTTTATGGATACGAAGGGATTCTACAGCACTCGTGACGACTTTCTAATTGTTGCTTCTTTATGGAGCAACAAACACCACACCAAACGAATATAGGGAAGTTCCTTAACGTTTCAATGGCAGTAATTGTCCGTCGCAATTCTTATGTATAACAAGTGATTATTAGAGGAGAACATCATATATGAATACGAAAGAATTATATAAATGTGATTACAAATACTGTAAAGCTCTTTTTATAGAAAAAGCAATATCAGTTCAAAAACCAGATGTTACAAAAGAATCAAATAGTACGATCCAGAATGCGCTCATCAGCCGTAATGAATGTACGCATCCTGAGGATTATCAGAAAGAAATTTTAGGCAGTTGCTGGGATAAATCTCAAAGATGGGCAAAAGCTGTAGATCATTTAATCGATGATAATCTTCAAGTTCCCGGAAAAACAATCAAAAAAGGAATTATCTCTGATATTTTTTCAATTACTGACCTTCGCAAAAGAGAAATATTTGTAAACTACGAATTCGGAGAAGATTCGATTTCTAAAGATGAAGATCGAACCATTTATGAAAGATATTTTCGAAATAAAACACTGGAAAATTTTACTCTTAAAAGACAGGCCATCGGGGATATGGCTTCCAAATGTTATGGTGGAGGAAAATTTACCCGCAATGTAATTGACCAGTGGCGTGGTGGATCCGTTCCATATGATAGAGTCAAGGTTATAAAACTAGCTTTCTGGGCAAAATGTACACTTGAAGAAACAAATAAACTTTTGGAATGTGCTGGTATGCATAAGCTGTATTTGAAAGGGACCTCATCCAGTGCCGCCTTACAGAATTCTTTGCAGGATATGGTTTACATATTCATGCTTGAGCACAAATGTTATTCCTTCGCAACAGCCCAGGAGCTCATTGATAAATTAGACTATCATTTGTTAATAACTGCACAAACAGAAGAAGGTTTAGAAGAAAATAACGAAGATGTATCAACCACAAGTCTGCTTTATGAACTCAATAACTTGAATTTCGAGCAGTCCAATTTTATTGAATATTTTAAAAAATATGTTCCACATTTTATTTCCCCTTATAATATATTAAATGGAAATCTTGCAATACTATTTACTGATAAATACCATATTTGCAAAAACAACCAAATTGATGTCTCCCAGAATTCTATTCGTGCTTTGACAAACAGTACTCTGCGATTTTTCACAAAAACTAACGGAACAAACACGGCTCCAAAAGGAAAAGAAAATATCACAATAAGCAATGAAGTTGACAAGTGGCCATCCAGTCTAAGTAATTTATTATATGCCGCATTTGGAATTGTAAAAAGACCAAAAAAGCAGAAAAAAAATCCCAAAAAACCGGAAACAGTCCCTGAACCAATCCGCAAACATATGGAACGTATTTTCAGCCGAAATGACATTATTACCATGGGGCTCATATTAAATTGCAGTAAAGCAGGAATCAATAACCTTCTTAATCTGGCACAGGAACCCCCTTTGTATGCAAGAAATTTTATTGAAAATATTATTATGACAGCATCTGATAATACTACTGAATACATCTGCGAAGTGTCATCCCGAGATCTTATTGACCAATTTACAAGTGTTTACAGTGATTGTTATGGAATTACAAAGCAGGATTTTTCTGAAGCAATATCTGCTTTTCAACGTTTTTCAAATTATCCTTCTAAATATGATAAGGAATATAATATTGATTTCACCGATACTATTACCGCTATGAAATCTTTGCTGAGATATGGCTGGATCAAGTCTATTTCTATAGCTGCTGTTATATATCCAACCAAAAGTTTTGATATTCTTCATTTTAAACCTCTGACAGTAGCAAATAAAGAAAAATTAAAAAGGGCACTTACCAGTACAGACAAAGCAGTTAGAAAATCCAGATCAAATCCTGAATCAAATGCATGTCAAAATCTATTTGTAATCAAAGTGAATTTCAGGTATGTGATAAAAAATCAACGACGCAAAACTAAGAAACCCCTTGAACCTGCTGAAAAAACCATTTGTTTAAAGAAACTACAGATTGTACGCCCAATGTCATTCCGTTATTCTAAGGAGTTACTTTCTCTGTATCCGGAAAATGTAATGTTTGATTTTTTGGTAAGGAAAACATCTTTTTATTTAAAAGATAACGATTTCAGAAAATATTTAATATAATTTTAGAAAAATATCATATTTTTTAAAAGGAGAAACTAGTTTATGAGTTATCTTTGCATTTTTGATGGAGATTTTGCTTATTATAATGAGTCTGACTATTTCAAAGAGGGAGAATCGTATATCCTTGAAAAGAAAGACCTGGAATATGAAACAAACATATCTTTCCGTCCATATTCTGCACTACAAAACATGGATATGCAAATAAGCCAAGGAAGAATCACTTATCTCTATCAAAACCTATATTATACAGAGTATTTGAACAAACTTCCAACCCAATTCAATAATCATAGTATTTTTGAGGAAACTTTTCCCATTTCCATGGAAAGAAATTTACCTAATGTGTTTTCATTTATGCGAAAAGATCCTACAAATCCGGAAAAAATTTTTCCTGTAATATTTATGTTTTTATCTGCCCATAAAGATAACTGGGATTTTTATTATATGCAAGGTGAGACTATCAGAATCAATGGAAGTGGTCTGGCGAATGAAATAAAATTGGATAACGTTCCATATGATTTTCTTACCTTCAGTTACAATGAATCGAAAGAACTCTACCAGTTAGATGTTTCTGAAGATGCTCTAAATAATTTTTTCTTGATTAATGACGATAACGTTCTGATCTCTCTTGAAAATGAATTATTACTGGAAAACTCTAAAACATACCGTTTTATTTATGATGATAAATATATATTTATAGTAGGAGGATCATTTATCTTATATGCCAGATTATAAACTTTCTTTTTCTGCTGCTGGTGAAACATGCAGAGGAACTAACCATGAAAATAATGAAGACAATTTCCTCGTGGGCTCCCATTATAAAAAGGAATGCGACACAGACAGGGATTCTTTTTCCTTTACAGCCACCAACCGTTGCCGGTACAGCCTGTTTGCAGTATTTGATGGGATGGGCGGCGGTCCTTATGGGGAATATGCTTCCCTGTATGCAGCAGAAGAATTCTATAACGTACATATGAAACTAAATGACAAGCTTTCTCCGGAACAAGTATCCTGCATGATTTCGGATGCTTTTCAAACAGCCAATAACAGGATTATCCGGAGTCCTCATATGATTCTTGGCACAACAGCAGCAGTCTGCGTGTTGGATCGTGAAAAAGAATCGGCACAATTTTTCTGGTCCGGTGATTCCAGGGGATATTTATACCGGGATAAAATCCTTTTCCAGATGACAGAAGATCAGTCTAAAGCGGCGTTATCAGTTAAAAATGGACTGTATTCCAAAGATGACCCACGGTACAAGTCAGATCTTAACAAATTAACAGCTTTCATTGGAATGGATGCATATGGCTATGAGTTTCATCCATTAGAAACCACATGGATTACACTAAAACAGGATGATATGATTTTTTTGATGACCGATGGGATTTCTTCCGTATGCAGTAACTATGCTATTCGGGCGGTTATACAAAAAAACACAGAACTTTTTGCAACTGTGCCATTACTTTATTCTGCCAGTTCCTCTGGCTCACAGGATGACCTTTCAGTGATACAAATTAAAATATATTAAAAAAACATGAGGAAGAATGATATGGGAGTATTTGAAAATAAAAACTACAATTATTCTTTGACAGAAATAAAAGATGAAAACGAGAGAAAAGCAGTCCGGAAATCAAAAATGGAAGCTGTGAAAGAATTCTTCAAAGTTGATACCATTACAGAACTCGGAACCGGATCTAGTGGCAGGACAATCGTTTATCAGGTAAACCATTATGCGGTAAAACTGATTTGTGGGGTTACCCAAAAATGTAACGGTGAAAACCTGAACAGCAAAATGACGGAATTAGATTGCTTAATTGCAGAAAACCTTAATATTAACAAAAATTTCTGCCGTGAAATGATAAACATGACCATATTAAGCAGCATAACTGACAATACTGCAGGTAAGCTTAATATAATCCCTTTTACCGGAACTGCCACACGTCTTTCATGGAAATGTGACAGCTTTAACAGAATTGGGGTAGATTATGCAATTCAGATGCCTTTGGCAAAATGCCTGACTGATGAAATGGATACTTATAAGTTTCAGAAACAGGATATTCCCAAAGAACATCCAGAAGATTTTACCAAAATCCTTACTGTCGGTATTGATCTCTGTGATGCTCTTATTGTGATGCAGATGCACCAAAACAAACTTATCCATCAGGATATCAAACCACAAAATATTTTTTTGTATCATGATAATTACTGCCTGGGGGATTTCGGTATTGCAAGAGAAGAAGATAGTCCTCAGTTTTTTCAGGAAGGTACCAGGAATTACTGGGCTCCAGAGCAGGCAAATGGATCGTCAGTTGATCACCGATGCGATATTTATTCGTTGGGACTGGTTCTTTATGAATTGGCAGATACCGTTCCGATTCATAATCATTATGAACAGAGAATAGATGATAAAAAACTTCCGGAGCTTGAATCAGATATCCCGGAAGGCCTGAAGAAAGTTCTGTCAAACGCCTGTGAATATGAGCCGGATTTCCGTTATCAGACAGCAGAAGCAATGAAGAAAGATTTATGCAGATTGATGGAAGATCCGGATTATGTCCCTAGCTCAACCAGGGATAACTACTATTCTTCCCGAAAAGCAACGTCACAGCCAGGCAGATCACAGATGTCGTCAGGCATTAGTCTCCCATCCCGGAATATTATGAGAAGTGGGCCTGCAAATTTCCAACGACAGCGCCAAGCGAACAGATTCCTTCAACCGGAAACTGCATGGAAAGCCGGGAAATTATGGTATGAAGAAAGCCGGAGAACAGGTTGCCGTTTTGCAGGTCTTAATATTGACAAGACTATTATGCCATTATCTGCAGTTTCTTCAAATGCGGTTAATTTCCCAATTAACGTGTCTACAAATCCGGAAGAGACTGTAGGCTTGAAACCGTTGTCTGGGGTTCTGAAATATTCTGAAACACTTCATAATATGTATCTGATTGGAGAGGGCGGTATAGGAAAAACCACTGCTCTAAACTCTATAATGGAAGACACTTACAGAGATAAGGCCTACCACCCAGCAGAAAATGGGAAAAACATAATCCCTTTGTTTGTTGAACTCTCCAAAGCCCCGGCAGATTACTGCAGTGCATATCATGCTTCCCATTCAACTTTTATTCAGAGATATCTGTATATGCTGCTTGGATCTGTAGACAAACAATACCTTCTTTCTGAAAATACTGAAGAAATGTCAAGAATTATGGAGAGAGATGATACTTCCATTATGGAAAACATTGATCAGCTTCTGCGTGCGGATGAGGAACATACACAGTATCTCCTGCTTCTGGATGGGTTAAATGAGGTCTCTAAGAAACAGCTTTCTACGAAAGAAAAAGATTTCCTTGGTGCTCCGTCAGAACTGATTGTGGAGGAAATAAAAGAACTACTGGAAAAACATAAGAATATTACTGTTATTATCACAAGCCGAGCGGATGAGACTTTGAGTGATCTGGATGCTTCCTTTGAACGCCTTTTTTTGACCGGTGTCAACGAAGATATTATTAAAGAATATTTGGACGGATGTAAGATTTCCTCTGAACAGGTCAGTAAAAACAGTCGGCTTATGGAAACATTAAAAATCCCGCTTTTCCTGAAGCTTTATGGAGAGCTGTATAACACGGCAGATATTTCTACACCGGGAGAGATTCTTTACTCATTTTTCAGTGAACGCAGCACCAAGTATACTGCCCGCAACCGGATTGCTGAAATCAAGATGGACCGTCAAAAAGCAGGAGACGGATATGAGACCAATTCTCTTGATGAAAAAATGCAGGGATTTATTCTTGATTTCCTGCTGCCGGAACTGGGATGGTATATGGAGAAAAATGATCTGTATGCAGTTGACCTTTCCAGATTCAAACAAGTGATAGATTCTGTCCTGAAGGGAGAAAAGGAAACAGATATCTGTGGTATATATGGAAGGAAATATTTTAAAGAGTATCTGAGAGGAGAAGATCCTGTTCCAAATACGCAGACCTATGCCAGACATCTGCTTGCTTTAGAAGGACCTTTGGGTGAGGATTATGTGTCCTTAATTGCCAAATACTGTGTATATTCATTAGGTATTTTATATGCTAATAATCAAAACTACAGCTTTATTCATCAGCATATCAGGGACTTTTTTGCTGCAATGAAAATCATTACTGATATGAAAATGGCTTTGTATGTTGCAGAAGACGGAAGGATAACAGAAACTTTTGATGCAAATGACAATAAGAAAAAAATTGCATTACGTATTCTCGATACTATAGGCACAGATTATTTTGATGAAAAAGTATCTTTATTTATAGGTGAAATACTGGGAGAGTACAAAAATACGCTCTTGTTCACTGATGGAAAATGGAAGATTTATATTCCTGAAGAAGAGAAACGTTTACTCTTAACAAAAACACTTTTGCTCTACAGGGGCAACTTTTCACGAAAAGCTTTTATAGGCATTTCAGTGCATAACCTGCTTGATATATTTGAAAAAGCGCATGGCAGCTTGAATGGTATGGATTTATCCGAACTTGATTTAAGCAGATGCAGCTTTAATGGTATCCCTTTAAAAGGTTCATCATTAAATGGTGCTTTAGTAAACAAGCAAACATTCTTTCCTAATGGACATGATTCTTCTATTACCTGTATTAGGATATCCCCGGATGAAGAATTTTTCCTGACAGGAGATTCTTGTGGAATAGTAAAATTATGGCATTTGAAAACTCATAAATATATCCAGACTATTATTGACTGCAAGTATTTAATTAATAACATCCAGTATGTTCATGATGGGGCAGAATTGTTGATTTCAACAATAAATGGAACATGGATATATGATGTCAATCATTATGAAATAAAAAAGAACTTTCCTAAAACACAGTTTGTTCTGTCAGATAAAAATGCCCAAAAGCTAATTGTAGGTTATAATACTATATTGGGACATAGGGTGAATATTCAAATCTTGGAGCAAGCATCAAACAAAAGGATGAAATTGGATCAGGTACGAGAGGACTTTTGTGCTAATCTAATTACTTTTTCACCGGATGAAAAATATATTGTACTTATAAATGCTAAAAACCAATTGGTCGTTTTTGAATATGATTCCGGAAAAATAATCGCAAAATTTGAATTGATTGATATATCTCTTTATGACTGTAAAGACGATTCTGATTTTGAAATTTCTTTTGAAACAACAAAAGATTTGACTGTAATAAGAGATAACATATATGTTTCATTGTGTTTTGATTCTACAGGAAAATATTTAGCTATTGCAAATGAATGTGATGTTAAAATTTTCCAATTTTCTAAACTATTAATACAATACGAAGAACTTTTAAAATATCCAATCCTTGGCAGTGTAAAAAGGGCTAAGGACATAGGACGTATTCTGTATGACTGTTTAGTTTGGAAAAAATCAATACTTGACAATGAACCTGTATTATCAATGAAATTTGTCAATAATGATTCTTTTTTAGCCGTAGCATATTCTGATCAGTCATTGTGCTTATATGATTTTAAAGAAATGCTTTCCGCCAAAAAAGAGGGAGGAAAAATTAATTCGTTTTTATCAAATGTTTTATGTATGGACAATTTACATAAAAATGATAAGTATTTGATAATACTTTGCGATGCCAAATCTAATATTATGGTTTTATGTTTTGATGATTTCAAGTCAATTGATTCAATAAACGCTTTTCTTATTAACAACAGTAATTCTGTATTTGTAGATGCTGTTGAAGCTACACCCAGTGGACTTTTCATATCGGCCAAACGGGAAGGACGGTTATATTATGATGCAAAGTTGAATAAAATAAGTTCTTCATATCCTCAAAGTAGTAAAGAGCTGTTTAATTACGAAGTGTTCTCACATACAAAAAAAGTGTGTGCTTTAGGTAAGGAGAATGGACTGATTGTAATTTATTCCCCATTTCTGTCTTTGAATAAAACAATAAAACTTTCTGGCAAACACATACTTTATATAGAATTTAGCCCAGATGATAAACTTTTATTAATATCTTTGACGGATAATTCCCCAGAAATCATCAATATGGAAACATATGAAGTAACAATACTTAACACGTTCCAAGGTAAAGCAGACAAAGCAATTTTTTCAGAAGACGGTAAATTTATTTTCTGCTGTAATGGGAACTTTATTGAAAAATTCTCGGCAAAAACATGTGAACGGATAAACTATGTAAAAGAATATTGTGAACCTTACCTTGAGAATCTTGCTAATCGTGCATTAAACACCTTTAAGAAAAATATAAATCAGTATAATCCTTCAAATACAATAATAGCTAGTCCAGAGCATACTTATCATCAATATAATTCCAAAGTGACCGCTATTTCATGCAGTCCTGATGGATTATATTTGGCGGTGGCTTGGAGCAGGGGAGAAGTAGAAATCAGGGAAATGGAAACATTATCCTGCATAGCAATATTGGAATCCAATAATAGGAATGTAAAAACAATCTCTTTCAACGATAACGGAGAGTACATGGCTATCCCATTTGAAAAATCAAGTGTAAAAGTCTACAGTACTCAAACATGGCATTGTATTTCTATTTTACATGGATTTCCTACTGGAGAAAATAAAGATCCAGAAAAACAGGGGCATTCAGATCTTGTGACTTCGATACTTTTTCAAAAAAATATTGAGCATATAACAGAACCTGAAAAAATAATAACTGCTTCGAATGATGGCACAATAAAATATTGGAATCCATTTTCACCATCAAGAGTCGCTCTTACTTCACCTAACAATAAGTATAAAGAAAAATTTAAAAAAAATTTAGCTGTATTATGGAAAAAATTTTACTTGTTAACAGGTGTTATTCTGGGAGATGAGGGAACTACAGTTAGCTGCAATGATATTTGCGAGTGTGAAAAAACACTATATTTTGTTCCTGGATTAGATATTGATGGAACAAATTTGCAAAATCTGAACCCTGCTTCTGATTTGACAAAAAAAGATCTGGAAATTTTGAGATTATACGGAGCCGAAATTGATTAAAAATTTTGTCAATTTTCTCTTACTCCGATATATTCAGAAAGAATAAAAAAATTTAACGACGATTTCCATTTGAACCAAACCAAATAGAGATCGCCGTTAAATTTTTGGGCACTCAGATTTTTACAAACTTTTCATCAGCGTTTCCAGTAAGCTTTCATGCAATGGTGTTAAAAATGGGTTATGCGGTATTTCCCGGTACTTCTCAATTTTATACATCTCAACATTTTCTGAGGTACGGCTCAGCCAGCAATAGTAGGCAGAATAGAGAATGTCCAGTATAACAAATAACTTTGACCAGCCAGGATACTTTAGAGAAGCATTTATAAGCATGATAATTCCAAATCCTATAAACACTGCATCTCTGATAAAAGCAGCTTTTAACATATTCATTTTTTTTCGATACATGATTTCCGCATAATCTATCATTGGCTGTGCCACTGTATTTAACTGTTCCATTTTGTACCATACATCGGATGCTTCCTGTCTTTTTCCTTCTTCTAAGTGGTAGTCAGACAGTTTCGATGTGAGAGAAAGCAGTATAATAGCATATGGATTAGAATCTGTCGGATGGAGATCCTCAAGCTCTTTGGCAATCGAATATGCTCTATCATAATTCCCAATTTTTAAATGCTCTGTCGCTTGAGAAATACGGGAGGCATATTTGTAAGTAGCCTTATCCGCTGTCTTATCCGTAAAAACAGTGCCACAAAAGGTACATTTATACCGTCCATTATCAAACACTATTTCATTTCCGCCACAATTAGGGCATTTTTGTTCACGCATAATTTGTCATCCCCTTCGGTAATTAATTCCCAGCAGCCTCTTTGTCTTTAGGATCTGGTTTTCCACCTATATATTTTGCCGCATCAAATTTCTCCATCATGATCCGCATGCTGTTGTTCAGTGAATAAATGTTGCTTTTCAGGATAGAAAAAGAATTGGTATAATCCGGATAATAATTCTTGCAATAGGAAGCCATCGGAAGCAGAAAGTCATCTGTTTCCTTGATGTATTTACGCATCCGTTCAAAGGTAAACGTATACAGGCTGGTGCTGTTATGCAGGCGGTCACTGAGCTTAATCAGAGATGCCTTACAGTTTCGCTCGATTTTTTTGAAATACACGCTCAATTCATATTCGTCCAGACCAGATTCTTTGGTCAGAAGTGTAATGATATCCAGTACCTCCTGAGAAAGATGGTACTCTGTAATCAGTTCCCGGCCTTTCAGTGGGAGCTTATCACTGCAGTCCTCCAGCAGATCATGCAGCAGGGCAGCAGCAAGCGTTGTATCATCATCAATCCCATAATTGATTAATGTGCTGCAAACTTTCAACGGATGGACAATGTACGGCATTCCGTCCTTCCGGTACTGTCCATCATGGAAATGTCTTGCCACTGCCAGCGCAATCAGCGTCTGCTTCAGGTTTTTTGCTACTGCAAATCCTTTGATAAACATGTAGGATTTGATGTACTTTTCGGTATCCACTTCGTTATAAGTTTCAACCAGTGGAATAATGTTTCGTTTCTTCTGCATTTCGATTCCTCCTTATCTAAACCACAATAGTAACCTGTACTATTCTTATACCACACATCCAGATTTCTGAATATCCACCCTTTCGTAACGTACTGACACCCCATTTTCCCTCTGCTCTTTCGCAACGTATTGACATTGAGTTGCCCCAATCCCCATGTTATGCTCATATTATCAAATCAATGGAATACCTTCGCATAAAGGCTGTTCCTAGAAATAAACCAGGGAGGAAATCACTATGAAATATGTTGTTATCGATCTTGAAATGAATCCAATTGCTTCTGTCTACAAGGCAGAGCGCACAACCTGCAAACTCGAAGTAATTGAAATTGGCGCTGTCCTGTTGGACGAAGCGTACCAGGAGATTGGCAGCTTTGTCACTCTTGTTAAACCATATTTTAATTCCCGCATTGAAAAAAGATATGAAAAACTGACGGGAATCAAAACATCCATGGTGGAATCGGCACCTTATTTTGATGATGCCTTACATATGTTTTTCTCCTGGTGCAACAGCATCCAGGATGAAATTCAGATCGTCCAGTGGAGCGATAATGATTTTGCCCAGATTTCGAGGGAAGTCCAATTAAAAAATGTTTCTTTATCCGTTCAGGATAAAAAATACATTGACACTACATGGTTTGATTTTCAGGCTGAATATGGACATACCCTTGGCCTGGAACACAATGTTTCTTTAAAGGACGCGGTTATGTACGCAGGAGAAGACTTCTGCGGTCACCAGCATGATGCCCTTGTGGATGCAAGAAACACGGCTGATTTATTTGGAATTTTGCATGATGAAGCCAAATGCCAGAAAGCACTCCAGCATGTCATTGATGCACTGAAACCCAAGAATAATTTTTCCATTGGTGACCTGTTCGATTTTTCATCCCTGTCGTTCTCCGCTTAATGTTTTCAGCAGATGAGAAAAGGAGAGTGAACCATGAGTGATTGCTTTATCCCGCTGGGAGGGGGAAACGAAATAGGCGCATCAGCCTATTACCTCTCCATCGAGGGTATACATATTCTTTTGGACTGCGGAGCCAGGCTGAAAGGAGATGAGTTATACCCGGATTATGAGAGGCTTCTGTATGAACTGAATGATTATTCTGATCTTGACCTGATCCTGGTCAGCCATGCACATTATGACCATATCGGATCCATCGCAAGGATTGCCTCCCTTGCCCCGAATGCAGAGATTATAACCACAGAAGCCTCAAAAAGGCTGATTTATACGCAGCTTCTGGAGTTCGGACGTATATCCGGGCGAAAAGAAATTGACAAGATCAAAAATGAGCGTTACCGGAAAGCACAGTTCCTTATGGGACGTATCCATACCCGACCTGTTGCAAAACCATTTCTCATCCATGGATGTAGAATTACCCTGCTGCCAGCCGGACATATGCCAGGGGCAGTTATGATCCATCTGGAAACCGGGCATCATGATATTCTGTATACCGGGGATTTCAGTATAGCTTCCATGTTTGAGGTAAATGGCATGCGTCTTCTGGAACAGCTTCATCCAAAAACTCTTCTGATCAACATCCCGAATGCTTATCAGAAAGAGGATACGTGGGAAAGCCTGTTCAGCGGAGGCAATCCCACGGACTTACCGGCACCCTATTCTGGACTAAAAGATATCATTCAGGAACACAGAAAACTCGGAGATGGCATCTATCTTGTTTCGAGAAGCATACCGAAACATCTGGATCTATTTTACTTCCTGAGTTCTGTTTTTCCCGAACTCCCTGTCTACCTGGAACCAAAGAGCAGGGCAGTGGCAGATATTCTTTCGGACATGGGATATCAGGTATACACCCCAAACATTCATATCACTGAAAACATCCCGGCAAAAAACTGTATTGTAGTTGGCCAGGAAGCAAAACGGACAGGATATGTTTCCATCCCCTTTGACAACTATAGTCTTCATGCATCAATTCCGGAAACACTTTCATTCATCCAGCATCTTATGCCGGATTTCATGTATGTACTGCACACCCGTCCCGTAAAAGAAAAGATACCGCTCACTCACGCTGTAAAGAAACTGCAGCCCACGCTCAACGCAGTACAGTCTGTGAACGGTGAAAAATATTATTTAAAGAGGACAAAGAAAATGAAATACGATCAAATCTACCGTTCCGTAATGGAAGAAGAACTCGAAATTGCAGAAAATCAGTTGTCTGAGTACCGAAAAGGACGGCATAAATCCACTTTTGAATGGATTGCCATTTATGGGAGCCTGCTGTATCCGGGACTGCATCCACACGATGCTTATAACAAACTTCATGATTCTTTTGTAAAAGAGTCTTGCATTTCCTATGATGATTACCACACTGCTTTACATAATACAAATCTTGACAGTGAAGACCGCAGAAGATATGCGCTTGGTTTTGTAGAAAACCAGATGTCCGTATTAAAGAAAGCTCTCGACGGAGATATGGACGCCACATCCAGCTTCTCCGAACTCACAGAAAACCTGAATCTGCGCGACCGCCAAAATGGAAAACTCTATTTTATCGGAAAGTACATGGTTATTTTCATGATTATGGCTGATCCGGATCTGAAAGATGACAAATATCTGCCTGTTGCGTTTACCTTCGGGGCCCGCTACTGTGACAGGCTACTCAGGAACCTACGTGGACGGCTGCTGAAAAACAGTGGCATGAGGCGGAAAAGAAAATCTGCCAAAGATGTCCTTCAGGAAACAGAGCATGTGCTTTCTGAATCTGCCAAAGCGGAAGGGATGGCTTCCGGAGATAAATACGAGCAGCTTCAGTTCAAATACGATAACTGCAGGAATTCCCTGGAACTGGTACAGGCCATGCTGGATGAATTAAATGAAACCATCGACGAAACCGCAGCCGAAGCAAAAGACGCGGCCATTGCATCTTTTTATACCAGCATGAACTCCGAATCTTACGGACATCTTCTGGATAGTATTGAACTGGTGGACAGAAGACTTACCACATTAAAAGAAAACAAAGTAAAAATCCCGCCGCAAGTTCTTCCCCTGACGATTGTATTCAAACAGCTGCTTCGTTTTATCAAAGACAGCGGCATTCACCCACTTGACTCTACCGGACGTGAATTTATGGCAGAAGCAGAGGATCTGTTCGGATACACCTACATCGGAGAGCCATTCAGCTATGAAGGTGAAAAGAAATCTGTTACCGTAGAAAAACCCGGATGGAAATATGGAAATACCATTATTTCCCTTCCAACAGTACGCGAAAAAGAAGAATAGGAGAATCGATTATGTCTGAAAAACAATATTACACTGCCATTGATCTTGGAACGACTAATTCCGTTATCGCTTATGGAAACATGCAGAACAATACCATGAAACCAATCGTACTGGAGCTTGACCGCAAAAACGATACAGGAAGCAAGTCAAGAAATCCCCTTCTTCCCTCCGTTGTATTCTATTACAAGAACAGTGACGGAAAAATGACTGCCGATATCGGGGATTATGCGAAAAGCAGATACGGAACCCGTAGCGGTTATGTATGCAAGTCTGTAAAATCATTAATGGGTACCAGCGACCAGGTACCCCTTGTTGATGAAATCCCGGACAAGACCCCTTCTGATGTTTCTGCACAGATTCTTTCTTTCATGATCAATTCTGCCAAAAAGCGGCTGTTTCAGAATGAATTAAGTGATGTCATTATAACCGTACCGGCTTCCTTTGATTCAGACCAGTGCCAGGCTACTCTCGATGCCGTACGGAAGGCGGGAATCAATGTGGAAAATATGCATGATGTCCTGCTTTATGAGCCTAAGGCAGTTATTTATGATTTCATGCGGATGCAGGAATGCGGGGAGATTCCTTCTGACCTGCTGTCACTGGATACAGAAAAAAACGTCCTTGTATTTGACCTTGGGGGCGGAACCCTCGATGTTACAATCCACCGGGTAGGTTATACAGAAAAAGGGATCCTCAAAATCAAAGACCTGGCAATCAGCAGATATACGCTTCTTGGCGGTGATAATTTTGATGAACTGCTGGCCACGGACATGTTAAGACGTTTTGAAGAGAGCAATGGCGTTAAAGTTAGCATTAAACGAAAAGAAGAGGTCATGTGTAAATTAAGAAAACTGGCTGAAAAATTAAAAGTAGACCTGTCCCAAGCCTATGACAGTGCCAGAATGTCTGACATTGACCTTCCAGAAGATTATGAATTGGAAGTTATGGATATTGATCTTTATGATTCTTATGCTTATGCCGACACTTATACCAGATCGGATGTAGAAAGGATTATATCCCCACTTATGGGATATAAG
This sequence comes from Blautia sp. 2227st1_G12_2227SCRN_220401, assembly GCF_039062885.1. Lineage (NCBI taxonomy): Bacteria > Bacillati > Bacillota > Clostridia > Lachnospirales > Lachnospiraceae > Blautia > Blautia sp. 2227st1_G12_2227SCRN_220401. The sequence goes on from NZ_JBCLNI010000001.1 coordinate 48,422, forward strand.
TATAAGCTGGAGGATGCATCAAAAATCCAGCATATGGCGGAAAAGGACGTAAATAACATCATCTACCCTGTTCTTGATGTCCTCGATAAATGCGGGAAAGATACAAAAATAGACACGGTTATTTTAAATGGAGGCATGACCAAGTTTTATCTTATCCCAAAACGTTTAAAGGATTTCTTCGGGTTCGAACCACTGACAACCAGTGATCCCGATTTATCCGTAGCAAGGGGAGCTGTATATTACCATTACTGCCTCCACAAATATAATGTACGTAAGCTGGAAGATCCATCATCTTCTGAAAAAACAAACGTATGCACCAGTGCTCTGCATCCAGGCATTGCATTTAATACCAGCACCATTTTAAACGATACCATTAACCTCGGATTACGAGGCGAGTATGTAAGCCAGCTGATTCCGGCAGGTACTGAACTTCCTTATAAATCGGAAGAGATCCGTGACAAGTATAAACTGGATAAGGCAACAAGCTCCCTGGGTATCGAAATGTTCCTCGGAAGGGGTAAAACAAAGAACCTCCCAAACCGCAGGATAGCTACAAGGACAGTAAAATTCGGCAGGAGTTATCCGGCAGATACTCCTATCAGTTTTCAGATCTACATTAACCCGCTGCGAATGATGACCATGGAAGCCTGGATCACCGGACAGCCTGAAACAAAGAAAACAATGGAAATGGATATGGCTTCCTTAAAACGTACAGAAAGAACATCAAAAAATATCAGTACTGTCGAGAAAATAAAATTAAACCCCAAAAGCGAACTGAACGAACTGCGGGCTCTGTCTGATAGGAACAAAAATAAACTCGGACAAGAATTGAATCCGCAGCTATCCAGAGCCTTGGAAACCATCGGTCAGGCATCTAATCCTGAAGATTTCTTTGAGCCATGCATGGATATCGCAAAAACCTGCAAGCAGTCAGACCTCATGCTGGCATATATCTATATGATTGCAGGAATGTTCAAGGATGGATGGAACGACCAGCAGAAGAGACAGGTGCTTTCCTATGCCAGACAACATTTTTCCCCATATGCTTCCGCAATCAAACAGAACTACTATGTACTGCGAAGGGCCCTGGAAGTCATCGGACAGTTCGGGAAGAACTTTGCTGATTTCTGCACGGAATATATGGGTCGGATTTACGGTGACAGTACCCAGTTCAAAAATGTCATCCTGCAGATGGTGATCCGCTATGAGCACGACGACAAAAAGGTAGCTGAATTCCTGAACAACTATTTCCAGACAGCAGATTTTAACCAGTGGATCGCTTCCTTTATGGCTGACCGCTTCGGCTCCGGTACTTCTATGGAAAACCAGAAGTACCTGGTGAAATTCATCAAAACAATCACGCCATGGTTATCTCTGGAAGACGAGAACGGTACGGATAAATTCACTGCACTCCTTATTGCAGAACTCTGTACCAATCAGGCTGATAATCCTATCTGTGCGGACAGCTATACCATGAAACATACATGGTCTGCAATCAAAAATTACCTTGCTAAAGAAGACGATCCCATGTTTGTTTCCACGGTAACCGATCTGTGGAATGGAACAGCTCTCAGCTTTGAGGAGACGAGCGTTCTCAACGAACATCTCGCCTGCAACTAATATCTTATGAAAGCAGACATTTTGTATTTCTTAATGTATTGACATCGAAATAACAAAAACTTCTATAGTATACTTTTATCGTGAAGAACCCCTGACTTCAGTCATGGGTTTCTTCACAGGTACCATTAAGTATGCTGGCATGATTTGTAACTGTAAACCCAGTAAATGTCATAAGGAGAAGAGTATATGATTGAAAAATTATTAAAAGCTATCAGTTTGAATGATGAGGATTACACGGAAGAGACGGAGGATACAGACCACAAGGGTCATTTTTTTACAATACTGATCCTTGCGGTTATATTTATAAGTATTGCTGTGGCCGGATATTTTTATATGAGTAACAGTATGAAATACCAGTATGACGATTCCATGACCGTTTCCCAAAATGGAACCCGCATTGTATTTGATAATGACGGAGCGTATTTAATGAGAGGGAAAAGGGTATTGTCCGATGTTTACAGGGCAATCGAAAAGGATCCATTTTCCGATTATTGCCGTGTTATAGATAATGAAGGGCTGATCGGATTTATCTCAAAGACGGACGGGAAAGTAGTTATTAAACCAAAATATACAGACGCTTCGCCCATGTCAGACCACTCATCCTGTGTCAGTGAAGGAAATGGGTTTTATTTTATTTCTGAAGACGGAAGTTATATGACCGGTACCTATGAAGAAGCCAATCCATTAGAACGTAATGGAACAGTGGCGAGAGTAAAGACATCTGAGGGATGGGCAATTATTGACAAAAATGGCATCGTGCTTATTGACAAGTGTGAATCAATCGGCAGGCTTCCGTTCATCGCATCCACAGGAATGGCAGTACGAAATGGACATGTATTACTGCTTCAATATTCAAATGAATCGGATGAAACTGCTTCCGTGCAGGTTATCAAAGAATTTGAAGAGTTCTCTGAGATCTCAGGAGGGTATCTCGAAGAATTTGTTGTTGTAAAGGGAAAAAATGGATATGGAGCTATCGATTTTAATGGAAACATCATTATGCCGGCAGTATACGAGTCTTTAGATTGGGACAGCTACAAAATTCAGGGTGAAGTCTTTAAAAAAGAGATCATTTTTAAAGGAAAAAAGAAAAATGGAAGATTCGATGTAATGGACTGGAATCCAGAAAAAGCGTAAATCTGTATATACAGACAATTTTTACGGACCTGCTTTCGTGGCGGGCCCTTTTTTATTTTTTCTTATAAAAATTCGCCAGAGAATGCCGGAAATGACATATTAGAAATAAACTGAAAAAAATATGGAGGTATTCCCATGGCATCTAATCTTAACGATGCATCATATTGACACAGAATGTTACTGCGTGATAAAGTTAACTTGTCAATGAAGGGGGCATTCTGTGTTACTTTAAAGGAGGATCACAATGCAAGTATCATTGACAGATTATAATGTATTTGAAAAAAATGGTTCATGGAACCATATTGAAAAGAAAATCAATGCAAAGACATACTCAATTGAGTATGACATTAAAACCGGATTTCAGTCAAAAGAGGAAGCATCTGAAAGTTATTTTATTTCAGAGGAGATTTACAGGAAGGCAATTTCTCGTATCAAGAATCTTACTCAGAACTCCTATACTTTTGCAGAATATCTGCAGTACTGGCATGAACATTATCTGACAGAGTTTACAGACAGCAGCAACCAGCTAAAGTATTTCTGGGTAATTTACAAAATCATTCTGCCCAAAATTCGCAGGGATGTTCTATTAAGTATGCTGACAGACATATTTGTAAATGATTTGCTTTCCGAATGTAAAAAGTACAGCAACAGTTCCGGCGAGATGACTTATAAGGTTCTGCGTGTCATTTTAAAAGAAGCAGAAAAGAGTGGTTTCATATCGCCAAAAGTTCTTCTGGGAATAAAACCTTGTTGTTCAGGCAGAAAAAAATGGATCTATACACCAAAGAGCAAATAAACTCTTTTGTTCGTACCGCTAAGGTTTATCATATTTGTTATTTTGAAATCCTGCTTGCTTTGGTATGTGGGCTGAGAACGGGTGAAATCTTAGGTCTAAAATATTCCGATTTCCACAAAAAATCCCGAACCCTTACAATACAGCGGCAGTATACCAGGGATTATCATTATGAAAGTAAAGGATCCGACAATGACAAACAGGTAAAAGTTTATTCTTCTGAAAGGACCTTCAAACCGCCGAAAACCTTAAACAGTAACCGGTGTCTCGTAGTTCCATCTGTTATTTTTGAGGAATTAAAAATCCGCAGGGAAGAAAATGAACGTATCATTGCAAAGACTGAAAATCGTGACTTCAAGGATTATGTTTGCCTTGGAATGTATGAGCGGATAAAAAGTGATGCAACACTTAATACAGGAATTAATGCTATCACCAAATCCTGTAATCTGCCTCACATTTCCATGCACACACTAAGACACATGTGTGCAACTGCATTAATTGAGATGAACATTCCTCAGGAGAAGATTTCGGAAGTACTCGGACACAAAAATATTAATACAACCTTTGATATTTACTGCGGTATTATGGATGCCCAAGATCAGATCAAGACAACTATATCTCATACCATGGATCCTGCCATTGCCCTGACAAACAGTGGAGGTGGAAAATAATGCATGTAAAAGAAATAACACGTCCGGACGTAAGGGAAACATTCTTTTACGGAAAGATTATTTCATGGAAATTTAATGACAGTATCGTATACTTGAAGTCAAGAAAAAAATACTGTTACAGGGTAACGTTTATCTTTGAATCTGGAGATCAGGCGGATTATCAAAAAGGTGGGTTTGACACCAAGGCAGAAGCTTCCAAGGCAAGGGAAATTGTAATAGCACAGTTATATAACCAGGAATTTTTTCCATATGATTATACAGTAAAAGAGTTTTTTGATTACTGGCTGTATTATTAAATGATTGACACAAAAGATATTGCATATAACACATTTATGTCTTACCGAAATATCATCTATAATTACCTGATTAAGGCAATCGGTAATAAATACCTCCGCGATTTAAAAAGTGATGACTTTATCAAGGGACTTGATACCATTAAGTCTCCTGATATGCTGAGAGTTGCTTACGGAGTATTATCTGGTTCGTTTAAGTATGCCCGGATAAATGGTTATGTTTCCAATAACCTCGTGGATTCTGCAATCACTCTTCATAAAGCCCCAAAAAGAGGAACCAGAAGAGAGTATGCCAAAAAGCAGAAAAAAAAATTTCAGAAGAAACTAGCAGACCGTTCAAACGTCTATTCTGTAGAACAGGTATCCATGCTTTTATATACCTGCAAAACAGAAGAACCGCATATCTTTATGGCTATGCTACTTGCTGTTACAACTGGATTGAGAATTTCAGAAACGATTGCTGTCAAGTATCAAAACATTGATTTTATGAACAACAAGCTTTATGTAGAAAGCCAGTTGGGACGCACAATTACAAATGACGGTGTCCCAGGACAAAGCTTATTAACGCAGGAAAAACGTACCAAAACTCATAATAGCGTCAGAGAAGTGCCTTTAGCCGACTTTGTAATTGATGAAATCATTCTTCAACGCAGACATTATGATGAACTAAAAGAGTATCTGGGAGACGATTTCCATGACCTTGGATATCTTATATGCCAGGACAATGGTCTACCATGGAACAGAAGTTTTAAAGACAAACCATATAAAAGAGTTGTAAAAAAATGCGGGTTCCACTTTATTGAATGGAGAAAACTACGAACCACATATGCTACAATACATTCCCAGTATCATGTGAGTATGAAAGCAATTTCAACCAGCCTTGGGCATTACAGCTCTGATTTTACAAAAGAGATTTATGTAAAATCGAAAATGAAAGTGGTTAATCTTGTTTCTATGATGCAACCGTTTGTGGACGAAGCCATTCCTGAATCTAAAAATGCTCATTCACTGGATATGCCGGATATAGCAGGGTATTATAACATATAATCTTGAATTTACCTGTTGATGCGTTTATAATAGCGAAAGATATATGTCAAATTTTCACCCTACATGGCACTAAGTTTTTAAGGAAGTTATTTTCTGACAGGAATTGTTTTTTCGTGCTGTAGGAAACGAAAAATCCCTTGTAAATACTGGTTTTTCATAAAATATGATGTTTATTGTCAAGTAGTTGCAGAAAACCCATTTTTTGACCAAACGCCCTGAACGGCCTTTTTTCAGAGGGTTTTCAGTAGGTAAAATGACATATTATTTAATATGAGTTATATATTGTACAGACTGCTTATTAATTCGACTGGTTTGTACAATATGCATAACTAAAGAAAGGAAAACTATGAGAAAACTAGCATTAAGTGATGAAATATTGCTAAAAGTAGACAAAGCAGCCCGATATATTGGTGGCGAAGTCAATTCCGTAGTAAAGGATCTGTCAAAAATTGACATCAGATTTGCCATGTGCTTCCCGGATGTCTACGAAATCGGCATGTCCAACCTCGGTATGATGATCCTCTACAACATGTTCAACCAGCGTGAGGATGTTTGGTGTGAGCGCCTCTTTTCTCCATGGCCGGATCTGGATAAGGTGATGAGGGAGAAGAAGATTCCGTTGTTTGCACTGGAATCCCAGGAACCGATCCGGGATTTTGATTTTCTTGGAATTACGATTGGGTACGAAATGTGCTACACCAATATTCTGCAGGTACTGGATCTCAGTGGTATCCCGTTGAAGAGCGCAGACCGTGGTGAGGATTTCCCTATTGTGATTGGTGGCGGTGCCTGTGCGTATAATCCGGAGCCGCTGGCACCTTTTTTTGATATGTTTTATATCGGAGAAGGGGAAACGGTTTATGATGCACTTTTTGATGCATACAAGGCCAATAAAAAGGCTGGCGGCAGCAGGAGAGATTTCCTTCTGGCAGCAGCTAAGATTCCTGGAATTTATGTTCCGTCTCTCTATGAAGTTACCTATAAAGAAGATGGTACGATCGCATCCTTTGCACCGACGGCGGATGGTGTTCCTGAGAAGGTCCAGAAACAGCTGATCATTGATATGGAAAAGGAATATCGTGCTGTGGAGGCACCGGTCGTTCCTCACATTAAGGCAACACAGGATCGTGTAACTCTTGAAATCCAGAGAGGATGCATTCGAGGCTGTCGTTTCTGCCAGGCAGGTATGATCTATCGTCCGACCCGTGAACGTGATGTGGAAACTCTGAAAGAATCGGCGCGTATTATGCTGAAAAATACAGGTCATGAGGAGATTTCCCTCAGTTCTTTAAGTTCCAGTGACTATTCCCAGCTGAAAGAACTGGTGAATTTCCTGATCGAGGAATTCCACGGAAAAGCAATCAACATTTCCCTGCCATCTCTTCGAATTGATGCTTTTGCGCTGGATGTTATGAGTAAAGTGCAGGATGTAAAGAAAAGCAGCCTGACTTTTGCTCCGGAGGCCGGTTCTCAGCGACTTCGTGACGTTATCAACAAAGGTCTGACAGAGGAAGTGATCCTCCATGGTGCGGGCGAAGCATTCAAGGGTGGCTGGAATCAGGTGAAGCTTTACTTTATGCTCGGTCTTCCCACAGAAACAGAAGACGATATGAAGGGGATTGCTCATCTGGCACAGAAGATCGCAGAGACCTATTATGAGGTAGTTCCGAAAGAACAGCGTAAAGGTAAGGTACAGATCAACGTCAGCACATCTTTCTTTGTGCCGAAGCCGTTTACCCCATTTCAGTGGGCACCAATGTATACAGAGCAGGATTTTGTGGAAAAAGCCAAGGTGGTTAAAAATGAAGTCCGCGCCCAGCTGAATCAGAGAAGTATCCGTTATAACTGGCATGAACCGGATGTAACAGCTCTGGAAGGATTTCTCGCACGCGGGGACAGACGATGCGCGGATGTGATCCTGAAGGCTTATGAAAAAGGTGCCCTTTACGATGCCTGGACAGAAAATTTTGATTATGATATCTGGAAGGAAGCTATGGCTGAATGCGGAGTGGATATGACATTCTACACACTTCGTGAAAGAAGCCTGGATGAGATCCTTCCATGGGATTTCATTGATACCGGTGTCAGCCGCAGATTCCTGGAGCGTGAATGGCAGCGTGCAAAAGAGGGTGTTGTGACGGAAAACTGCCGTCAGAAATGTTCCGCATGTGGAGCTATGAAATTTAAAGGAGGTGTCTGCCTTGAAGGTAAGAATTAAATTCAGCAAAGAGGGTCCTATGAAGTTTGTGGGACATCTGGATACCATGCGTTATTTCCAGAAAGCACTTCGTCGTGCAGAGCTTCCGGTAGCGTTTTCCGGTGGATACAGCCCGCATATGATCATGTCTTTTGCGGTTCCACTTGGAGTGGGGATGGAGAGTCTCGGAGATTATTTTGACCTGGAAATGGCAGAAGATATGCCTACTGCAGAGATCGCAGCCCGTCTGGAGGAACAGATGGCAGAGGGGATGCATATCGTTAGCGTCCGCAAGGTAGAGGATGGAAAAGCGGGTAAAGCGATGGCACTGGTGGCAGCAGCAGATTATCTTGTGGAATTCCGTCCGGGCAAAGAGCCTTCTATTGACTGGAAAAGCCGTGTGAAAGAATTTCTGGCACAGCCGGAGATCAAAGTGACCAAGCAGACCAAGCGCAGCGAAAAGGAGATCGATCTTCGTCCGAATATCTATAAAATGGAAGTAAGAAATAATGGTTTCTTCTATATGCTGGCATCCGCAAGCTCCAATTACACGAAACCGGAACTGGTAACAAATACATTCTTCAAATGGCTGGGAGAAGAACTTCCGGAATTTGCCTTTACAGTAAAACGTCTGGAAATGTATGCAGACCAGGGAGAAAATGCAAGCCCGCGTTTTGTAACGCTGGAATCATTAGGTGAGGAAATTGAGTAAACTGATCATAACAAGGATGGAGATCCATGATGTACTCTGTACAGTTGCGGCTCTTATTGAAGAGGAACGGATCATGGAGATCCGACTGGAATCCGATCAGGAAAAATCTATTCTTGGAAATATATATACCGGACAGGTCGAAAATATCGCATCCAATATCCAGGCGGCTTTTGTGCAGATCGAGCCTGGAAAGAGATGCTACTATTCTCTTGCAGAGGCACAGAGAGCTGTTTTTTCCGCAGGAAGAAAAGGAAACGGACCATTGCGGCCTGGAGATGAGCTCCTGGTACAGGTGAGCAGGGATGCCATGAAGGGAAAACTTCCGGCACTGACATCCAATCTGAATTTTACGGGAAGATATCTTGTTCTCACTACAGGAGATAAAAAGTTTGGTCTGTCTTCCAAGCTGGCACTGGAAGATCGCCATCGCCTCAGCGGATGGCTGAAAGAGGAAGCAGAGCGTCCGGATAAGGAATTCGGTATCATTGTCCGGACCAATGCCGCAGACGCTTCCAAAGAAGAGATCCTGAAGGAACTGGAGTGGCTGAAGGGCCGCTACCATAAAGCCGTAGTTCAGGGACGGAACCGTACCTGTTTCAGTCTTGTACTGGAGACAGAACCATTTTATGTGGCGGCTGTAAGGGATGCTTATGGTCGTGACCTAGATGAGATCATTACCGATGTGCCGGAAATCAGAGAAATGATCCTGGGATATCTGGAAGAGATCAGCCCGGAGCTTAAAGAAAAGCTTCGTTTTTATCAGGACAAACTTCTTCCGCTTTATAAGCTGTATCGTGTGGAAACTGCACTGGATGCGATCCAGAAAGAAAAAGTATGGCTAAACAGCGGCGGATTTCTGGTGATCCAGCAGACGGAGGCCTTTGTATCCATTGATGTAAACAGTGGAAAATATACCGGAAAGAAGAAAATGGAAGAAACCTTCCGCAAGATCAATCTGGAAGCGGCTGCGGAGATCGGCCGGCAGTTACGGCTGCGTAATCTTTCAGGTATTATCCTGATCGATTTTATCAACATGGAAAATCCGGATCACAGAGATGAACTCTTTCATGTTTTACAGAAGCTCCTCAGAAAAGATCCGGTAAAGAGCAGGGCCATTGATATCACACCATTGCATATCCTGGAAATGACCAGAAAGAAAGTAAGACGTCCGGTGATCGAGGACATTCGGGAGCTTACAAAAAAATAATAAAAATATCAAAAAAACTATTGACATAACAGTATGTCACTGTTATGATAATCGAGTATGCCGCACAAAGAGGTTAAAGAGCTTCAGTTTCAGAATAGAAGCCACCGAATTTGGCGAGTAAATAATTAGGAGGTGCCACAGATGTACGCAATTATTGCAACAGGTGGTAAACAGTACAAGGTTGCCGAGGGTGACGTAATTAAAGTTGAAAAGCTCGGTGTAGAAGCTGGTGAAACCGTAACATTTGACAACGTGATCGCAGTCAGCAATGACGGATTAAAGGTTGGCGAGGATGTAAAAGATGCCAGTGTTACCGCTTCTGTAGTTGAAAACGGTAAGAATCGCAAGGTCATCGTTTACAAATACAAACGCAAAACTGGATATCACAAGAAAAACGGACATAGACAGCAGTACACCAAAGTTAAGATCGAAAAGATTAACGGTTAATCTGGTGTCATCATGATTACAATTAAAGTCAGAAAGAAAAACGGATCTTACGAAGAATTTATTTCGAAGGGACATGCCGGTTATGCAGAAGCCGGACAGGATATTGTCTGTGCTGCGGTATCTGCACTGATCATTACCACGGTGAATTCTCTTGAAAAATTCACAGATGATAAATTTGATGTGCAGGAAAAGGATGGATTTGTTTCCATTCATTTCAGAAATGATCTTTCTGAACGGGGGATGCTCCTTATGGATTCCTTACTTCTCGGTCTGACGGAAATTGCTGGTAGTTATAACAATCGATATTTGACAGTAAAAGTCAAGGAGGTGTAACAACAATGATGAAGATGAACCTTCAGTTATTCGCACATAAAAAGGGAGTTGGTTCTACAAAGAACGGTCGTGATTCCGAGTCTAAGAGATTAGGTGCGAAAAGAGCAGACGGACAGTTTGTAAAAGCCGGAAACATTCTTTACAGACAGCGCGGAACCAAGATTCACCCAGGTGAAAACGTAGGCTGCGGTAAAGACTATACTTTATTTGCACTTACAGACGGAGTCGTAAGATTCACAAGAAAAGGTCGCGATAAGAAACAGGTTTCTATCGTTCCTGTAGACGCAGAGTAATGAAATAGGTAAAAGGCTTCAAATCGATCCGGTTTGGAGCCTTTTTTTGGAATAGAGGTGTAATATGTTTGCAGATAGAGCAAGGATCATTATCCGCTCCGGTAAAGGCGGCGACGGACATGTAAGCTTCCGACGTGAGCTGTATGTACCCAATGGCGGGCCGGATGGCGGCGATGGTGGCCGTGGCGGTGATGTGATTTTTGAGATCGACGAGGGCCAGAATACTCTCGGAGACTACAGACACAGAAGAAAATATAAAGCTGAGGATGGCCAGGAAGGCGGTAAAAAACGCTGCCATGGTGCAGACGGTAAGGATGTGGTCCTGAAGGTTCCGGAAGGTACGGTGATCATGGATGCGGAATCCGGCAAGGTCATCGCGGATATGTCCGGTGAGAATCGCAGACAGGTCGTATTAAAAGGCGGTCGTGGTGGAAAAGGCAATCAGCACTATGCAACAGCTACCATGCAGGTACCGAAATATGCCCAGCCTGGACAGCCGGCTCAGGAGCTTGAGGTTCTCCTTGAGCTTAAAGTGATCGCAGATGTCGGTCTGGTAGGATTTCCGAATGTTGGTAAATCTACTTTCCTTTCCCGTGTAACAAATGCACAGCCGAAGATCGCCAACTATCATTTTACAACATTGAGCCCTAATCTTGGAGTTGTAGATACTGATAACGGCGGCTTTGTTATCGCTGATATTCCGGGACTGATCGAGGGTGCATCAGAAGGTGTGGGACTTGGACATGAATTCCTCCGTCATATTGAGCGTACACGAGTTATCATCCACATTGTAGATGCCGCTTCCGTAGAAGGTCGTGATCCAGTGGAGGATATCCACAAGATCAATAAAGAACTGGAGGCCTACAATCCGGAAATTGCAGCAAGACCGCAGGTGATCGCAGCCAACAAGATTGACTGTATTTTTGATGATGGCGAAGAAAGCCCTATTGATCAACTGAAAGCAGAATTTGAGCCACAGGGTATTTCGGTTTATCCAATTTCAGCCGTTACCGGGCAGGGTGTCAGAGAACTCCTTTTCCATGTGAAAGAGCTTCTGGATAAGAGCCCGATGAAACCGGTAGTGTTTGAACAGGAATTCTTCCCGGAAGATGTTCTTGTAAATGAAAATCTTCCGTTTACTGTGGAGCGCAGCGAGGAAGATCCGGAAGTATTCCTTGTGGAAGGTCCTAAGATTGAAAAAATGCTTGGCTATACAAATCTGGATTCTGAGAAGGGATTTGCCTTCTTCCAGAAATTCCTGAAAGAGGGCGGTATCCTGGAGGAACTGGAAAAAGCCGGTATCCAGGAAGGCGATACGGTTCGTATGTATGGCTTTGATTTTGATTATTATAAATAAGAGGTATGACAATGACAAGTAAGCAGAGAGCATATTTAAAAGGCCTTGCCATGACAATGGATCCGATCCTTCAGCTTGGCAAGGGTGGTCTTACTCCTGAAAATACCGCTGCTGTTGAGGAAGCTCTTGCAGCAAGAGAGCTGATCAAGATCAGCGTTCTTCAGAACTGTCTGGAGGATCCACGTGAAATGGCACAGGTTCTTGCAGAGAGAACAAGATCTCAGGTAGTACAGGTGATCGGTAAAAAGATCGTTCTCTACAGAGAAGGTAAAAAGGACAAGAAAAAAATCATTCTTCCGTAATCTCGGGAGGTTATAAATGAGCAAAGCAACAAAAAAAATAGGAATCATGGGTGGTACTTTTGATCCCATTCATATGGGGCATTTGATCCTGGGAGAAAAAGCCTATGAACAGCTTGAGCTTGATAAAGTTTTGTTCATGCCCTGCGGAAATCCACCTCATAAACGGAACCGTAAGGGCAGAGCGACTGATGAACAGCGTGCGGAAATGGTCCGTCTTGCCATAGAGGATAATCCTCACTTTGAGCTGTCTCTGATCGAGATGCATGAGGAAGGCTATACGTATACTTACCGGACTCTGGAACAGCTGAATAAAGCGAATCCGGACACAGAGTATTATTTTATCATCGGTGCAGATTCGCTTTTTAATTTTGATACCTGGATGGAACCGGAACGCATTTGTCAGGAAGCAGTACTGGTAGTGGCAACCAGAGATCATACTCCATTGAAGGAACTTGATCAGCAGATGCAACTTCTGTCACAGAAGTATAACGGGAATTTTATTCGACTGGATACCATGAATATTGATGTTTCCAGTGAGCTGCTCCGTTCCTGGCATGAAAGCGGGCAGAGTCTCCGCTATTATGTTCCCAAGCCTGTGATTTCCTATATTGAGAAAAACGATATCTATAAAGGAAATGATTCAGATGGGAAAATATGATTTTATCAAGATAAAAAAGAAACTTTCCAAATATCTGGATGAGGCCAGATTTGAGCATACAATGGGGGTTATGTACACTTGTGCTGCGCTTGCCATGGTTTATGATTATGATCTGGAGGATGCACAGGCTGCAGGACTTCTTCATGACAGTGCAAAGTGTATTCCTAATAAAAAGAAACTGAAGCTGTGCAGCCAGCATGATATTCCGGTATCAGATTTTGAAAAGGATCATCCGTTTCTTCTTCATGCCAAACTGGGGGCTTATGTGGCCAGCAGTAAATATGATATTAAAGACGAAGAGATCCTGACAGCGATCACTTATCATACAACAGGAAGACCGGGAATGAGCCTTCTTGAGAAGATCGTATATATTTCAGACTATATTGAACCAATGCGTGACAAAGCTCCGAATCTTGCGAAGGTGCGAAAGATTGCTTTTGAAGATCTGGATGAGTGTATGTATGAGATTTTAAAGGATACACTGGAATATCTGGAGGAAAATCCCAAGGAAATCGACAGTACGACCAGGGATGCTTATGTTTATTATAAAGAACTCCATGACAGAAAAATGCAGGATGCAGCCAACAGACAGGAGGATTAAAATTCTATGAGTATCGAAAAAGAGATGGTCCGGATCGCCTGCAAGGCACTGGATGATAAAAAAGCAAAGGATATCAAGATCATTGATATCCATGAGGTTTCCGTGATCGCAGATTATTTTGTGATCGCAAGTGCTTCCAACCAGAATCAGGTACAGGCAATGGTTGACAATGCAGATGAAATGCTTGGCCGTGCCGGATATGAAGCAAAACAGATCGAGGGAACCAGAAACTCCAGCTGGGTCCTCATGGATTACGGTGATATGATCATCCATATCTTTGATGAGGAAAACAGACTTTTCTACGATCTTGAGAGGATCTGGAGAGACGGCAAGATTCTTGATGCGGAAGAATTTCTTGGTGAGAATGAGTAAAATTTGTTATATTAGTTTACTGTAAAAATATTATGTGAACTAAATAAGAAGAAATCAAAAAGCAGAAGTTTTCTGTTGAAAAAGAAAAGAGAGATATCTTTGTGGGGCTGTACAGCTACCTTAAAGATATCTCTCTTTTTAGATCACATTACATTGGGTGGGATCTGTTGTTTATATTTTTATGAAAAGAAACGAAATACACCAAATACTTTGCCGAGGATCTGCAGATTACCGGTGATGATGATCGGTTCCATATTGTCGTTCTCCGGCTGAAGTCGATAATAACCATTTTCTTTGTAGAAAGTCTTAACTGTTGCAGAATCATCGATCAGAGCAACTACCATGTCGCCGTTTTCTGCTGTTGCCTGCTGCTTTACAAGAACCTGATCTCCATCAAAAATACCTGCATTGATCATACTGTCGCCTTTGACAGTCAGCATGAAACTTTGTTCATTGGGCATATATTCAGCCGGGATCGGAAAGTAAGCATCGATATTTTCCACTGCCAGGATCGGCTGTCCGGCAGCAACAGTGCCTACAAGAGGAACATTGACAACCTCGCGGCGGACCAGATTAAAATTATCATCAATGATCTCGATCGCACGGGGCTTGGTGGCATCTCTGCGGATATATCCGTTTTTTTCCAGAGCTTCCAGATGGGAGTGAACGGAAGATGTGGATTTCAGGTTTACTGCTTCACAGATTTCACGGACGGAGGGCGGAAAACCTCTGTTAAGGATCTCATTTTTCATATAATCCAGTATTTCCTGCTGCTTTTTACTGATTCTGCCATATGTCATGTGTACTTACCTCCCTGGGTTGATTTTATCTGCTGTCGACCATAATATGACAGCATCACGAAATTATATTTTGAATAGTATAACATACTTTTGAAAAAATGGCAAACGGATATTCGGAAAGTATGTTCGCACGTTTTAAAGCTTGTATTCATTTAAATAAAATGTTACAATAAAACGAACTTTAAGAGATGAACGATGTAAAGGAGGCATTCATTTGCCGGATAATAAAGTACATTCCGGAAAAACTCCGGGATTCTTAGCAAAGCTTCGTAAAATTTTTGGTCTGAACATTGGAACTGTAATGTTCGGAGCAATTTTTATCTATATGATCTTTAGTGTGATTCTTTATCTTACAGCTTCTCATATGGAATCTTATCAGGTTCCCTCCGGTCCGTTATCCATGAATGAGACATACACAGGGCTGGCGATCATGACAGAGAACGTAGTGCAGGCAGATGCGGGCGGTTACGTTACATATTACGCAAGGGAAGGTACCAAGATCAATGCCAACGGTGCTGTCTACAGCCTGAACAGTTCAAGATCTGCAGACAATGTAACCTCTCTGAGCAGAGAGGAGCTGGCGGATATACGCAGTAATATGCAAAGCTTTTCCAAAGGATTTGATCCCAGCAAATTCAACAGTGCCTATAGTTTTAAATATCAGCTCAATGGAAGCATCCTTCAGTATGCTTCAGACAGTTCGGGAGCTTCTTCTGCAAGCACGACGTCTGAAGATGGAGAGGAAGCCACAGTTACAACTATAGTTTCCAGTGATCCAAATATCCGCCGTGCGCAGACAGACGGGATCATCCTGTATTCTACAGATGGCTACGAAACCAAAACTGTTGATAATGTCACAGCTGCTGATTTTGATCAGAATTCCTATCAGGAAACGGATCTGAAAACAGATGGACAGATAAAGGCCGGAGATGATATTTATACGATCATTACAGATGAACGCTGGAGTCTTTTGATCCCTTTAAGTGAGAAGCAGGCTGCTAATCTGAAGGAGCGTACATCGATCCGCGTCAAGTTCCTGAAAGATGATCTGACGCAGACAGGAGATTTTTCAATCATGGAGATCGATGGGGCTAAATACGGTAAGATTGATTTTAATAAGGGACTGATCCGATATGCGTCAGACCGGTTTCTGGAAATAGAACTTGTCACGAACAATGTGACAGGTTTAAAGATCCCGTTATCTTCTATCGTAACGAAGGAGTTTTATGCAATACCTTCCAAATATCTTACGATGGATGATGAAACACAGCAATCCGGATTTATGCTTTCCGGAAGAAATAAAAAAGGCGACAGTACGACAACCTTTGTCAGTGCCGGTATCTATGGCCGTGATGAGATCACAGACAAAGAAACACAGGAAACAAGCTATATTTATTACGTAGACAAGAATAAATTTAAAGAAGGCGATGCTCTTGTTGAGCCGGATAGTGGAGAGAAGTTTATCATCGGAGATACAGAAGTTCTGGAGGGAGTTTTCTGTGTCAATCAGGGATATGCGGTATTCCGCCGGATCGAGATCCTGGATGAAAATGAGGAATATGCGGTTGTATCAAAGGAAACCTATAATGGGCTTGTCCGATATGACCGTATTGTGAAAAATGCAGATAAAGTAAGTGAACAGGATATACTTTACTGATTAAAGGAGGATTTATATCATGGTAGCGGAAAATTTGGCACAGGTGCAGAAAAATATTAATGAATCCTGCAATAAAATTAACAGAGATCCGAATGAAGTCACACTGATCGCAGTAAGCAAAACCAAACCGGTGGAGATGCTGAAGGAGGCTTATGATGCCGGAGCACGTGTCTTTGGAGAGAACAAAGTGCAGGAGATCGTGGATAAATATGATCAGATGCCTTCAGATGTCAAATGGCATATGATCGGACATCTTCAGCGTAATAAAGTAAAATATATTGTGGATAAAGTTGCAATGATCCATTCTGTAGATTCGCTTCGCCTGGCCGAGACGATTGAAAAAGAAGCAGCGAAAAAAGCGGTTATTGTTCCGATCCTTATAGAAGTAAATGTAGCGCAGGAAGAAAGTAAATTTGGTCTGAAACCGGAAGAAGTTTTACCGCTTATAGAACAGATCGCAGATTTTTCACACATTCGGATAAAGGGGCTCATGACAATTGCTCCCTATGTTGATAATGCAGAGGAAAATCGCGAAATTTTCCGTGAACTTAAGAAATTAAGTGTTGACATTGCTGCTAAAAACATTAATAATGTTACTATGAGTGTTCTGAGTATGGGAATGACCGGAGATTACATGGTTGCCGTGCAGGAGGGCGCTACGATGGTGCGTGTAGGCACTGGTATTTTTGGTGCAAGAAATTACGCATTATAAGACTAATAAGATTGGAGATTTAAAATGGGCGTTTTAGACAAGTTTTTAGATGCCATCAAACTGAACGACGATTATGACGATGACGAATTGTTAGATGATAGCCTTCTTGAGGATGAGGACGATTATGATGACGATTTCCTCGATGAAGATGATGATATGGAAGAGAAACCAAAGAAGAAATTTTTTGAGAAATTTTCCAAGAAAAAAAATGACGAGGAAGAGGATTTTCTGGAGGATGAGCCGGAAGATGAAACGGTTAAGGCACCTGTTGCTAAGTCATCTGCAAAGACAGCTGCAGCCAAGGCCCCGGCAAGGCAGGAACGTATTTCCAGACCGGCACCTTCTTCCAAGATTACCCCAATGCGTACAAGCAAGCGTTCTTCCCAGGCTGCAAATATGGAAGTTTGTGTGATCAAGCCTACAACCATGGAGGAAGCAAGAGAAATTGCGGATACACTGGTCGATAATTCTACCGTGATCCTGAATCTTGAAGGAATCGATGTGGAGCTTGCACAGAGGATCATCGATTTTACTTCCGGTGCATGTTATTCACTTGGAGGAAGCCTTCAGCAGGTATCCAGCTATATTTTTGTACTTGGACCATATAATGTAGATATTACAGGTGATCTTCAGAATATCCTTGGCGGTTCTGTGCCGTCTGTTAGAGTGGGTTATTAACCTCATGGATAAAGAAGAACTTTTTGTTAAGAGAATCCGTGAACTGGCAAATCTGGCCTATCAGAGAGATATTACCACATTTACGGATTTTCTTAATTTAAATGAACGGAATATTTTAAACAGTCAGAATTTTCATAAGCTGGGTGTTACAGCGGAAGGTTTTGGCGGATATGAGAATGCAGAGCGTCAGATGGTAGCCTTTCACCCTGATGCTCTTGCTTTTACATGGGATTATCCCATTGATTGTATCCGGCTTGAGCCAAAAGCAGTGAAATTTTCAGAAGATCTGACACATCGGGATTATTTGGGAGCGATCCTGAATCTTGGCGTTGACAGGAGTGTTGTTGGGGATATTCTTATAGAAGATCATACTGCGAGTTTTTTCTGTCTGCGTCAGATGACAGATTTTTTTCTGGAGAATCTGTGTCGTGTAAGACATACCACAGTTGTGGCGTCGAAGATAGAAGATCCGGGTGATCTTCCGAGGCCGGAACTGAAACCAGTTAGTGGAACCTGTGCGTCCGTACGCCTGGATTCTCTGATCGCATTGGCTTTTGGGACTTCCAGAAGCAGTATTGTGCATTGTATTGAAGAAGGGCTTGTTTTTGTAAATGGAAAACTGATCACATCCAATGGTTATGAGCCCAAAGAGGGAGACATCATATCCGTTCGGAAAAAGGGACGTTTTATTTATGATGGAGTATCCCGTCAGACAAAAAAAGGACGTCTTGGGGTACGGATTCTGCTTTATATCTGAACAGCTAGGAGGAAAACGCAATGACAGCATCAAAATTACTTGTAAAACGAGAAGGTGATTTTCATTATCCCATCTGTTTTGAAGAAGATTTTTCTAATCTGGCACAGGTTATGAAGGAAGAAGGACTTGTTGACAGAAAAATCTGCATTGTAACAGATTCTAATGTGGGACCACTGTATGAAGAATCTGTAAAACAGGTTTTAAGTGAGGTAAGTTCCGATATTTCTGTGTTCACCTTTGAGGCAGGAGAAAAAAACAAAAACCTTAATACCGTTTCGGCATTGTATCAGGCCCTGATCCAAAATGGTCTTGACCGAAAAAGTCTGCTTGTTGCATTAGGCGGTGGTGTGGTAGGAGACCTTACCGGATTTGGCGCGGCAACTTATCTCAGGGGGATTGACTTCATTCAGGTACCGACAACACTGCTTGCACAGGTAGACAGCAGCGTTGGCGGAAAAACCGGCGTAGATTTTCAGCAGTACAAAAACATGGTAGGAGCTTTTCACCAGCCACGTCTTGTATATATGAATCTAAGCACTCTTTCTTCGCTTCCGGCAGAACAGTTTGCTTGCGGAATGGGTGAGATCTTAAAAACAGGATTGATCTGTGATGGAGATTTTTTCCGCTATGTATGCTGTGAGCAGAAAGGGATCAAAAAGCTGGATATGGAACAGATTGCCAGAATGGTACGCAGATGCTGTGAGATCAAAGCAGGCGTTGTGGAGCGTGATCCTAAGGAACAGGGAGAGCGTGCGCTTCTTAACCTGGGACATACTGTGGGGCATGCAGTAGAAAAACTTAAGAATTTCACCCTGCTCCACGGACAGTGTGTGGGAGTCGGACTGGTAGCTGCGGCATATCTTTCCATGAAACGAGGACTTCTGACCAAAGAAGAATATCAGGAAATCTGCCAGGGATGTTCGGATTACGATCTTCCGGTGCATGTAGATGGTCTTATCCCGGAAGAAGTTCTTTCCGCAACAAAGAAAGACAAAAAAATGGAACAGGGACATATCAGGTTTATCCTGATGGATGGTATCGGAAAAAGCTTTATCGACAAAACAGTTACCGATGAAGAAATGCTTTCCTGTATTCAGGAGATAACTCTATGATCAGTCGTGTTAACCATCATCAGAAAATGTCTTTTAGTAAGTGTATGTCGGGGGACATTTTTTTGCTGATCTTACTCGTGGCTGCGGATCAGGGAGCAAAATGGCTGTCATATCTGTATCTGAAAGGACAACCATCGGTTTCGCTGATTCCCGGCGTACTTAAACTTCATTATCTCTATCCGGAAAACAGGGGAATTGCGTTTGGAATGTTTCAGGGAAGTGTACTCTTTTTTGCCATTGTGAGTTTACTGTTTCTGGGAGTGATCCTCTATGCATGGATCCGTATTCCGAAAGAGCGGTTTTATCTGCCGTTGCTCACCATTGCTACAGTACTTGCAGCTGGTGCACTGGGAAATTTTATCGATCGTTTTTTCAGAGGATATGTGATCGATTTTATCTATTTCTCCCTGATCGATTTTCCGGTATTTAATCTTGCGGATGTTTATGTGGTTGTAAGTGGAATTTTTCTGATCCTGTTTGTATGCACGAAATACAGAGATGATGATTTTGCGTTTCTGAATATCAAACAGTGATCCGGGCAGAGATATAATGCATTTGTCTGTTCTTGTAGGAGATATAAATGGAAATATATGATTATACAGTAGAAAAAGAAGAATCAGGTATACGAATCGACCGCTATCTTGCTGAGAAAGACAGCGGTCTTTCCAGGTCTTTCCTTCAGAAACTTCTGAAAGAAGGACAGATTACCGTGGGAGAGAAGGCTGCCAAATCTAATTATAAGGTCCGTGAAAATGACAGGATCCATCTGGAGATCCCGGATTCCAGTGAGCCGGATATCGTTCCGGAGGATATTCCGCTGGATATTCTTTACGAGGATGAAGATGTACTGATCGTTAATAAGCCCAAAGGGATGGTTGTACATCCTGCAGCCGGGCATTATCAGGGAACACTGGTCAATGCAGTTATGGCACATTGTGGTGACAGCCTTTCCGGTATTAACGGAGTGATGCGGCCTGGAATTGTCCACAGAATTGATAAGGATACCACCGGGGCACTGTTGGTATGCAAAAATGATATTGCTCACCGGGATCTGGCAGAACAGCTGAAATGTCACAGTATCCGCAGACGCTACCGGGCAGTTGTGCAGGGAAATCTGAAAGAGGATGAGGGAACCATAGAGGGACCTATTGGACGGCATCCGACAGATCGTAAAAAAATGGCCATCAATCATAAAAATGGTAAAGATGCAATAACACATTACAAAGTGCTGGAACGTTTTGGCGAGGCCACGTATGTGGAATGTCGTCTTGAAACAGGACGTACCCACCAGATCCGTGTGCACATGGCCAGTATCGGACATCCGCTTCTTGGGGACACGGTGTATGGTTCATCCAAAAATCCCTATCATCTGGAGGGACAGGCACTTCATGCAATGATCCTTGGATTTGTTCATCCACGTACCGGGGAATATATGGAATTTACAGCCCCACTTCCGGAATATTTTGTTAAATTGCTGACAAAATTGCGAAAATAGCTGGAAAACTTGTGGAATATAGTGTATAATAACTATATTAAAGAGGAAGCGGAGTTAATATTTGCAAATTCGCTGAATCTGAGCAGAAAGGATGTGGCTGTTATGAGTAACAATACAACAAGTTCTATTATTACTATCGGTCGTAAATATGGCAGCGCCGGAAGACAGATCGGCCAGGAAGTTGCTAAATATTTTGGAATCAAATGTTATGATAAAGAGCTGCTGGAGCACGCAGCCAATGACAGTGGGATCTGCAAGGAGCTGTTTGAGCATCATGATGAGAAGCCAACAAACAGTTTTCTTTATTCTCTTGTAATGGATACTTATTCATTTGGGTATTCCTCAGCCGGATTTACAGACATGCCTATGAACCATAAGATTTTTCTTGCACAGTTTGAGGCAATCAAGAAGCTGGCTTCAGAAGGTCCCTGTGTAATGGTCGGCAGATGTGCGGATTATGCACTTGCAGATAATCCGGATTGTTTCAGTGTATTTGTTCATGCAAACCTTGACTGGCGTATCAACCGTATTGCTCAGAAATACAATAAAAATGCCAAAGAGGCCAAGGACATGATCAACAAAACAGACAAAAGCCGTTCCAGCTACTATAATTATTATACCAACAAGAAATGGGGATCTGCGGACAGCTATAATCTTTGTCTGGATAGCAGCAAGCTTGGCATTGATGGAACTGCGAAGGCAATTATCGAAGCCATTCACATTTATGACAGCCTGAAAAAATAAACATCAGATTTTTAGGCACCCTGCCATTTTATGGCGGGGTGTTTTCTGTATCAGCGCGATACCCTGAAGTCGGAATTTATCTTTGCAGGTTATTGGAAAATAATGTTTATGTTTTTTTTAGACACAAACCAGAGATGCTATGTTATAATCACCTGGTGGAGGAAATTACTATGAAAATTCGTTGGAACCATCGTTATGTGCAGTTAGGTGTGACTGCATTTCTGGTTATTGCTGCCAGTATTTTATTTTATTACGGGATTTTCCATATGAAATCTCTGATCACCGGAATTAAAACATTTTTCGGTATTATGGCGCCGATCATTTACGGAGCTGCCATAGCATATCTGCTAACCCCCATTGTTAATTTTTTGGAGCGGAAGATCATTTTTCCGATTTTTGAAAAAAGGAATAAAACACTTCAGAAAAAGGGGAGGAAAGTAGTACGCTGGATCTGTGTGATCCTTTCTGTATTTCTTATGTTTCTGGTCATTTATGCCCTTGTCATGATGATCCTTCCTCAATTGATTCGAAGCATCATGAATATTATTTACAGTTTTCCTCATTACGTAAGTGTAGTGGAAAACTGGTTAAACTCCGTCGTGGAAAAGGGATGGAAATTGAATCCGGATATGATCAGCCAGATCAATCAGTATTCCAGTAGATTACAGGAGTATCTGACAAATACGATCCTTCCCCAGATGCAGTTTATGATGAAAAATATATCCGCAAGCTTTCTGGATCTTCTTGTTTTTCTGAAGAATTTCCTTATTGGAGCGATCGTATCTCTTTATATACTGGCGGATAAAGAGGGATTTGTTGCCAAGGCAAAAATGGCTGTTTATGCAGTTCTTCCAACCAAATGGGCAACCTTTCTTGTTCATTCCATGCGTTTTACGCATAAAACCTTTGGTGGATTTATCAGCGGAAAGATCCTGGATTCCGCAATTATCGGTGTATTGTGTTATGTTGGAACATCGATCATCGGAACCCCATATGCGATTCTGGTCAGTGTGATCGTCGGTGTTACAAATGTTATTCCGTTTTTCGGGCCATATCTGGGAGCAGTTCCATGTATTCTTCTTATTTTGCTGGTAGATCCCATTCAGAGTTTGTATTTCCTGCTCTTTATTCTGATCCTTCAGCAGTTTGACGGAAATATCCTTGGACCAAAGATCCTGGGTGAGTCGACCGGACTGTCCAGCTTTATGGTTATTGTTGCAATCATGGTCGGTGGTGGTTTATTTGGAGTTCCGGGAATGATCGTTGGAGTTCCGGTATTTGCTGTGCTGAATGCTGCCGTATGGAAGCTGATCGGACGTAGTCTTGATGAAAAAGATATGTCTGCAGATGCTGAGTTTTATAGAGATATTGATTGTGTAGACCCCGTTTCCGGAAAGGTCCTGCCAATGCCGGTGAAAAAATCCGTATCAAAAGCACAGGAAGTTACAGTAAAAGCGGAAAAAAACAGAATCTGGTCCGGGGCTTGGGATGAAATTAAACGAATGTTTACATTTTTAGTTAAATTTATTCAGGCGAAATATATAGGCTTTCGATTGAAGCAGAAAAACAGACGGAGACGGAGGAAGAACAGGTTATGAAATTTGTAATTCAGCGTGTAAATCATGCAGAAGTCAAAGTAGACGGAGAAATTGTCGGAAAAATCGGAAAAGGGTTTCTTGTTCTGATCGGCGTTGGCCGTGAGGACACCAAAGAGGATGCAGACTGGTATTTGAAAAAGCTTCTGGGACTTCGTATTTTTGAGGATGAAAATGGAAAGACCAATTTGTCCCTGGCGGATGTAAACGGGGAATTGCTTTTGGTTTCACAGTTTACCTTATATGCAAACTGCCGTAAGGGAAACCGTCCAAGCTTTATAGAAGCCGGTGCACCGGATGAAGCAAATAAATTATATGAATATATTATTTCAGAAGCCAGTAAACAGGTTCCGGTTGTGGAACACGGAATTTTTGGTGCAGATATGAAAGTATCTTTGGAAAATGACGGGCCGTTTACCGTTATTTTTGATGAAAATCTACGGAAGTAGCCGTTTGCACTACCCATCTATTTGAAAAACTCGGGTTTGTCGTATAGATATAGATGAGTGTAAAACCACTTCTTTTAACAGGTGTTTCAGGTATTTCCTGCAAATTATGTAAAATTTATATATTAAGGAGTTTTTATGGATAACAAAATTACTTACCACGAACAAAATGACATTGACAATACTTTAAAACTCCGTGAGGTTTTAAAAACGCTTCCGCCATTTTGCAGGGATTATTTCCGGGCTATCGATGCAACGACTACAACCAAGACCAGAATTTCCTATGCATATGACATTCGTATATTTTTCCAGTTTTTACTGGAGCAAAATCCAATGTTCAAAGACAAAACCATGTCGGATTTTACAGTTGATGTTCTGGATCAGGTCAAAGCTGTTGATCTTGAGGAATATGAAGAATTTCTCAAAGTTTATAAATCCGCGGACTCTTCCAAAACGGAAACAAATGGTGAACGTGGCGTCAAACGTAAAATTTCTGCTTTAAGAAGTTTTTATGCTTATTATTATAAACATGAAATGATTACCACCAATCCGTCTGTTCTGATCGATGTGCCCAAGATCCATGATAAGAATATTATTCGTCTGGATACAGATGAGGTTGCCATGCTGCTGGATTATATTGAGCATTGCGGAGATACGCTGACCGGGCAGAAACGGATGTACCATGAAAAAACGAAGGACAGAGATCTTGCTATTGTTACTCTCCTTCTTGGTACCGGGATTCGAGTATCGGAATGTGTCGGACTGGATGTTGAGGATGTAGACTTCAAAAACAATGGAATCAAAGTTACCCGAAAAGGCGGAAATGAAATGGTTGTATACTTTGGTCCTGAAGTAGAAAAAGCGTTGAAGAAATATCTGGAAGTCAGGGAGAATATTACGCCTCTGGCAGGCCATGAGCACGCTCTCTTCTATTCTACCCAACGCCGCCGGATCGGTGTTCAGGCTATCGAGAATCTGGTTAAAAAATATGCCAGGGAGATCACAACTACAAAAAAGATCACCCCGCATAAGCTTCGCAGCACCTATGGTACTGCCCTGTACCAGGAAACCGGTGATATTTACCTTGTAGCGGATGTTTTGGGTCATAAGGATGTCAATACTACTAAGAAGCATTATGCGGCTCTGGATGATGCTAGACGGCGTCAGGCGGCCAAGGCGGTACGTCTTCGCGAGGACTGATGAATAATGGGACTGCGGAGCAACTGATTCGTTTGACATGCATTGCATATAAATATAGAGACAGTTAGTTCACATAATATAAATTATGTAAATCAACTGCCTCTATATATTTAATCAGATCAAGAAAATCTCAAATTCCCTGTAGGGTTCAAAAAACCTTAAGCAGTGATTATGGACATCTGTATTATATCCATGACCCAAAATCAAAATCCGTACTTAACTTATTTATCAAAATCTGTCTCGAATACACCCTCCGGAGTACGCATGGTAAGAACACCCAGATTAAATTCACTGTCCATAATTGAGATATGATATTCAAAGATCACATCATCATCAAATTTGGAAAGCAGCACATAGCTTCCATTCTCTTTCCCATCGATCTGATCGCAGATGTCGTCGTAAACGTCCTCTCCGGAAATCTTTCGCGGGTATCCGCTTGCTTTGATCTTCTCTTCGATCGCTTTATATAATTCTTCCATACTTTATCCCATATCCTTTCTGATATTAATTTGCTGATAAACCAGATATGTTTTTATCATACCAGATTTATCGGCAAAAATCAGCAAATATTTGGTTGTTTCTGATAAAGTTTCAGATAGAGATACCGATTATAGGATTTGCTGCATATGAAGGATTTTATTTCTTTTCGTAAAGGAATTCTTCCGGCAAAGTTACTTTGAAATCTTTTGCAAGAGCACGGAAGTCATTCGGTGTGATGGTCTGCAGTTTCTGCGGAGCCATGGATAAGATCTTAACCAGGATCTCTGCGGATTTTTCAACGGTATGAAGAAGTCCGAAGGTCAGGTCAAAATCCTCGCCTGAGCAGAACATACCATGATGCGCCCAGATAACCACATCATATTTTTTCATCAGTTCAGCGGTTTTGATCGCGATTTCTCTTCCACCTGGAACCATCCATCCGATAACTCCCACACCATCCGGAAATACTACCGGACACTCTGTTGCAGATTCCCAGAGTTCACGGGTGAATACTTTGTCATCCAGAGGAAGAACAAAGGTAAGTGCAATGGTATTGGTGGTATGTGCATGGTAAATAACACGATGTTTACCGTTGGTAAGCTTTTTCTTTACTTCATGGTTCATCAGATGAGTTGGGAGCTCGCTGGTCGGTCTTCCTCCCTCTACAAGACCCCAGCGGATACGGTAATTTGTTCCTGTCTCGTCAAGCTCAATGATCGCAAGACATACTTCCGGGTCAACGATGATATTACGGAAGTATTTTCCGCTTCCTGTTACCAGGAAAAACTCTCTGGCAAGTCCCGGAACCTCAACACCGATAGGGGTCCATTCTCCTGGCGCGTTCAGTCGTGGACGGATCATCTCTACTTCTTCTGCTTTCAGACGATAACTTAAGTTTCCACCGTTTCTCTCGTGCCATCCCTGCTGATATCCATCGTCTGCCATTTTGATAAAGCCCTGTACGAATTTAGATTCAAGAATTTTCATAATATATTTCCTCCGTGTTTAAATGTGGTTTATTGTTGGGTTTGCGATTGCTTCAATATGCTTTCTTGTTGTTTGTGACTTTATTATATGCCCGATTATGTGGATTTGTAAAGGGCTTTTTTGAAAAAATATCAATAAATCCACATGTAAAATACAAAAAATCTTGTAAACATTCAATAAACCACATAAAAATAAACATAAAGCAACAAAAAGCACGAGTGGTCAATCGTAATGACATGTACATTGAATGTGGTTTGATGTTGCTTTGCGATGTGGGATTTATAGTATGGTAGATAAACTTGGAACGCCGAAGAATTGTAAGAAAAGAAAAAACAGGAACATTTCCGTATTCTGTACCTTAGATACTCCCACGAAAATATTCCTGCTGGTTTAAAAAAGATTTTTATTTAATTTTTTCGGAAGCATACTGAGATAAGAAGTCTGTACAGTGTCCGACATGTGATATCCCAATATGGCAAGCAGATCTTCCATTTTGGATAAAATTTCTTTCCGCTCACTTTCCTGCTCTGCGATCACCTCAAGCTCCAGAAAGTCTCCAAGCCCCTCTACCTGATCCAGACAGGCGGTAAATCTGCCACATTTCATATACTTTCGCATTTTCATGACAGACGCTACCGGAGAAAAATCCAGATGGATGAGAATATTTTTAAGCACTTCTGCATCGGATACTTCTGTTTCCAGTTCCATTCGGGACATGGAGATTTTATCCAGTTTGGGCCCCTTAAAATTAATCTGAGTCTTAGAAATACCGGATCTGCAGTCTGTGCTTGTTCGGATACGCAGTGCTTCATCACGTTTTTTTACATCATGATAGACACTGTTAAAATAGGTATCTTCTTCCTGGATCTGTGCTGTCTCCTGAAATCCCTGATCTGTCAGAAATTTCAGGGTTTCCTTAAGATTCTTTAATGGAAGCTTGATCTCAATTTCAAACTGGGCCATGTGATTACTTCAGAATTTCTGCTTTTTTGTTCAGAAGTGCTTCGCAGGCTGCACATGCTGGGCAGTCACAGTATTTTGCACCGGAAGCTTTGATCTCCTCAGCATGAGCCAGGATCTTTTTTGCGTCATCTGCGCCAAATACCTGTGCGCCCATGTCAGAACCTGCAAAAGAGATCAGTCCGTCGATGGGCATGATATCTGCTTCCAGCTCTTTTACGTAAGCAGTTGCTGCATCTGCTTCTTTCTCAGTTCCTGCCGCATCCAGATAATTCTGTGCCGCTTCTTTTACTTCTTTGCATGCAGATGGTGCCTGAAGAAGATCCTGTGTTAATTCTTTAATTGTTTTTGCCATGATAATTTCTCCCTTCTGATCATAGCACTCCCAGAAATTACTGCATCAAGTTCAGCTGTGCAGAACATGAATGGTTGGAAGTGCTATAATAACAGATAAAATCTGCCTGTTATGTATTGATAACAATATCATACCACAACCCTGGATTATTTGCAGAAAATATTGAGACGTTTTTTATAAAGGCATACAGGAACATCCGATTCCCAGTCCGTCCGGGCCAATATGGCAGGAAAGTCCAAGGGAAAGATCATCACACATCACATCCATTCCCGGAAAGCTTTCCCGGATCTGTGAGATCCAGTCTGCGGTAACTTCCGCAGTGCTGCTGGAGGCAGCCATAAGATATACTTTTCCGGCATCATATTCTTTTTTGAAAGTTGTTTCCAATTCTCTGTGCATAGCATCGATCATGGCTTTTCTTGATTTTTTCATGCCTCTGCATTTCTGGAAAACATCCAGTTTACCGGTTCCAAATTTCATAACCGGTTTGATATTGAGAAGATTTGCGGCCAGTGCTGTGGTGGTATTGATACGGCCTCCCTTTTTCAGATATTCCAGTGTGCTTAATCCGACATAGATCACGGTTTTTTCACGGGAAGCTTCCAGAATATCCTTGATCTGCGGTGCTGTATATCCATCTTCCACCAGGTCTATCGCATCCAGAATGGAACGGTGAAGGGGTGTGGAAACACGCCCGTTATCTACCACATACACTTTGTTTTCGTATTTGGGTTCCTGAGACAAGGCGGCAGCAGTCATGCAGGAACCGCTTAAACTACTGCTCAACGGAATGTAGAGGATCTGATCATAAGATAAAAGCATTTCGTCCCACATTTCCATAACTTCCTGTGGGGAAGGCTGTGAAGTTGAAACATCTGCTCCTTCACGCAGCTTCTCATAAAATCCTGTTCTGGAAAAATCCAGGTCTTCATGAAACAGTTCTCCATTCAGATAAAAAGGCATGGGAAGGACATGAATATCCAGTTCCTCTGCTTCTTGTTTTAAAATGCCACTGTGGCTGTCAGCCATGATTCCAATTTTTTTCATTTTCCATTTATCTCCTGCGTAATTTATGAATGTGTTTCGCAACGCGGTTCTTTTTTATAAAGAGCTACACTTTCACGGAAGCGTTTTTTGTTCAGCTCCCGCATCTGGGAAACCTCGTTTTTCTTTACGAAACCATGACTTTCCATAAAGGTTCTTTGATCCAGCTGGTCCATATATATGGAATAATCCGTATCCTTCTCTATTGAAATCTGTTTGAGAAGCCCGGTACCGATTCCGTTTCTACGGTAATCTTTGCTTACATAAAGAAAGAGGATATTTCCGGGAGTCGGTTTCTCCGGGGAAACAGTCAATTGTTTTTTCATATCCTGAAGTTTGTTAAAATGCTCCAGATTCTTCCGGCCTTCCTTAGTAAACTTCAGGCGCAGGAAATGATAGCCTTTTTTCAAACGGAAAACCGGGGCAAAATGGCCATGAGATTCTTTACCGGTAATGAGCACCCCAACTACCTGATCACGGTAGGTTGCCACGGTAACGCTATCTCTGTATATCATATAGGTGTAAAAGAAAAGTCTGGTCAGATGTTTTTCGGTATGTGTTTCCTCAAACTCCCAGCGGTCTTTATAATTTCTTCGGATAAATTCCCGGATTATTGAAAAATCTTCCTTTTCTGCTTTCCGGTAGGCAGGTGCTTTTTTTAATAACATAGTCCATATCTCCTGTATTTTTTCATAAATAACTATCCTATACTTTAAAAGATGATCTGCAACTTAACATCAACTGTTTCTCAACAATTGTTGAAGTTTATGAAAAAGTTTATATAAAATAAAAAAACAACGGAAGAACCTCATGAAAAATAAGGTGTCCGCTGTTTTTTGGTTTTATGGATATGTGTAAAATATTTGTTTTACAGTATAACAGTAAAACGACAGCCGCTTCCGGGAATATTTTCCACGGAAACGGTTCCCTTACACAGGTTCAGGATCTGTTTTACAAGGGCAAGTCCAAGACCGTTTCCCTCCTGTTTATGGGAACTGTCGCCCTGGTAAAATTTGTCAAAGATATGTTTCATGGAGTATTCACTGATCTGGGGGCCTTCGTTTTCTATGGAAAAACGGATCTTTTCTCCTTCCGGCATCATCCGGATATAGATCGTACCACCACAGGGACTGAATTTGATAGCATTGGAAAGCAGATTGTCCCATACATGACAGATGAGATTTTCGTTTCCAAGATACTCCACATCCATCATGTCCACATCAAATTCAATTTCTTTTTCTGACCATTTCGGTTCCATCATAACAATGGATTGTCGGATCTGCTCATCCAGACGGTACCAGTTCTGACGGGTCTGGATCGACTGGTGTTCGATTTTGGACAGCAGCAGGATATTTCCTGCCAGGTGGGAAAGCCTTCTGGTGTTAAAAAGGATTTTGCTGATGTACTGCTCCTGCTCTTCTGATATAGGCATGTCATCATCCTGCAGCAGAGTTGCATAACCCTCAATAGCACTGATGGGAGTTTTGAATTCGTGGGAAACATTGGAAACAAAGTCTGTCTGCAGAATCTCCGTTGCTTCCAGTTCCTGGACCATCAGATTGAAATTAGAATAAATATCTCGTATTTCCTTCATTTGCTTTTCCGTTTCCAGTCGGACGGAAAAATCACCTTCAGCAACCTGTTGCATGGCTTTTTTCAGCTTTAGTACAGGACCGAAATACCGGATACTGAGGAAGTTGTTAAGGACACCCCCTGCGATCACGCTGGCTAGGATGATCCATACGATGTTCGGAACAGCTGAAATATGCAGCACATCCATAACAAGCCAGGATATCAGAGATACACAGGCGAGCTCCGACATGATCATAAAGATAAAACGTAAACGAATGCTTAAATTTATGAAGGGTTTCTTTTTCATGCCTTTATCACCTTATATCCAACTCCACGGATCGTCATGATCTTAAAATCCGGATTATCGCGAAAGCGTTCCCGAAGCCTTCCAATGTGGACATCTACTGTGTGGGCATCGCTTGCGGAATCATATCCCCAGATATCATCCATAAGCTGTTGCCGGGTAAAGATTTTTCCCGGAAAAGAAACCATCTTATATAAGAGCATGAATTCTTTCTGAGGAAGTACCATACTTTCCGAGGAGGTGGAGACCGTCAGGGAATCGCACTCCAAAATGGTATCTCCGATTCGCTGTTTCCGCTCATTGATCATCTGTGCTCTGCGGAGAAGTGCACCTACCCGCAAAACCAGTTCATTGATATTGACCGGTTTCACCATATAATCATCGCTACCGGACAGAAATCCCATACGCATATCATCAAAAGCATCTTTGGCAGTGACCATAAGTACAGGAATGGAATCTCCGGCATCTCTGAGTGAGCGGACCAGTTCATAGCCATCCATGTTGGGCATCATTATGTCCGAAATGATCAGATCGTAATAATCTTTTTCCAGGGCATCCAGCGCTTCCTGCCCGTCAGAGACCCCTTTTACTGTATAACCGTTTTTTAAGAGGACATGCCGGAAAAGCTGGCGGAGTTCCAGGTCATCTTCCGCAATGAGAATTTTAAACATTTTTACATCCCTATTCCTTGATCTTTTCAATGTCCATGTTTTCAGGCAGGATACAGCTTAAAACAATGGATATGATAAATACAACAGCAACTACATTTTGCGCAAAAACGGACTGTATGATCGACGGGAAAATATCTCAGATCCCGCTCTCACTTGCTGTGGTGAATCCGATTCCGATAGCAAGTGAAAGAGATAGGCGGCAGCAGTCCGATGTGAAACAAACTACTATTATAAGAAAAATTACGGAATAATCATAACATAGATTCGTTGTGGAAACCAGACGGATTTTGATGAATAAATGTAATAATAGATGAATTAGGTCATATTATGAATATTTATACACGAAAAAAAGAAATACCCTCTTGCATTTTCGAAACTTTTACTGTAGAATTATTAACCAGGTAAACACAAATGTATGCCATACCCGAACACTGATTACAAAGATGTAACCAATCTTAACTGTATCAGTGTTTTTTAATATACAATGGGGAAACGAGGAAAAAATTATGGAAAAAAAGCATGAAATGATGAGTCTGGAGGACTCCGAACAGCTGAAAGGCAGAATGAAATTCTTTGAAAAGGAACTGGTAGAGAATCATCACATCGATCCCAACCTTTATGTGGAATACGATGTAAAAAGAGGACTTCGTGATTCCGCAGGTAAAGGTGTTCTCACAGGTCTTACTGAGATTTCCGATGTTACCGGCTATAAGCTGGTCAATGGCAGACGTATTCCTGCAGACGGTGCATTGTATTACCGGGGAATCGATGTGCAGGATATCGTAAACGGACTGAAGGACAGACGTTTTGGTTTTGAGGAGACGATCTATCTTCTGATTTTCGGTAAGCTTCCCAGCAAGGAAGAGCTTTCCAGATTTCTTGAGCTTCTTTCTGACATGGAGGATCTGGGAGGACGTTTTGTCCGTGACGTTGTCATGAAGGGAACCAATGCCAATATTATGAATGCTATGGAGCGCTGCGTACTTGCTCTCTATACATATGATGATAACCCGGAAGATATTTCTGTGGAGAATGTACTCCGCCAGTCTCTGGAACTGATCGCTAAGCTTCCTGAAATCGCGGTTTACTCCTATCACGCATACCGTCATTTCCGTAAAGACGAGACACTTTTTATCCG
The DNA here is from genome assembly GCF_039062885.1 of Blautia sp. 2227st1_G12_2227SCRN_220401. Taxonomy (NCBI): domain Bacteria; kingdom Bacillati; phylum Bacillota; class Clostridia; order Lachnospirales; family Lachnospiraceae; genus Blautia; species Blautia sp. 2227st1_G12_2227SCRN_220401. Next base: position 81,169 of record NZ_JBCLNI010000001.1, read on the forward strand.
CAATCCGCAGAAGGGGCTTTCACTTGCCGAGAATATCCTTCTGATGCTTCGTCCGGACGGCAATTATACAGAGCTTGAGGCCAAGGTCCTTGATATCGCACTTGTACTTCATGCAGAGCACGGCGGTGGTAATAACTCTACTTTTACCACACATGTAGTAACATCTTCCGGAACAGACAGCTACTCTTCTACCTCTGCATCCATCGGTTCACTGAAGGGACCGCGTCATGGTGGTGCCAACCTGAAGGTCCAGAACATGTTTACAGATCTGAAGGCCAATGTAAAGGACTGGGAAAGTGATGAGGAGATCACAGCATATCTACAGAAAATACTGAATAAAGAAGCATTTGATCATGCAGGTCTGATCTATGGTATGGGACATGCAGTTTATACACTCTCCGATCCGCGAGAAGTGATCCTGAAACGTTTTGCACAGGCTCTTGCAGAGGAAAAAGGAATGATAGATGAATTTAAGCTCTATGATAAGGTTGAGGGTATTGCCGGAAAACTGGTCATGGAACACAGAAAGCTGTTCAAAAATGTTTGCGCAAATGTTGACTTCTACAGTGGCTTCGTTTACTCAATGCTTGGTATTCCGGAAGAACTTTTTACTCCGATCTTTGCCATCGCACGTATGCCTGGCTGGAGTGCACATCGTCTGGAAGAGCTGATCAGTGCCAATAAGATCATCCGTCCTGCTTATAAGTATGTGGGGCATCATGCAGATTTTGTACCTTTTGATGAGAGATAATAAACAGAATGATAAAAGCAGTGGGGATTTCTGATCTATTTAAGTTGGAAATCTCTGCTGTTTTTTTGTTCTCCTAAATTACAGAAAAACAGGATCATAACTATACATAATATATATTATGTAAAATAAATATCTGTTTTCACAAAAAAACAAGGCTCACCGCATAAGATATGATCGGATTGCCTTGTTTTTTGTGGAATCTTACTTTATTATTCTTTTCCTATCGGAAGCTCTTCAGCCAGTTTACAAGAGAATCATGCCAGATGTTGTCGTATACGGTCTTTTTCATCTGGTCATCTACGGGTCCGTTTCCTGCCATTTTTGCAAGGATAGCAGCCTGAAGTTCGCCTACTGTCATTTCTTCTGGTGTTTTGTGCGGATTTGGCGCAGTGACCGTTTCCGTTTCCTGTGTATTGGAGGATTCTGCTTCAGGAGTTGACGGAATATCCGCTGCGTTTGCTGTATTGTCAGAAGCTTTATCTGTATTTTCAGCGTTTGAAGCTTCTTTTTCCGGGGCAGCTTCTGTTACAGTGCTGTTTTCAGCCGCCTGCTCCTCTTCTGCCTCAGATGCAGCGTTTTCGTTCTCTTTTGTTGCGGCAGTTTCCGGAACATTAGTCTGAACCGGCTTATATTCCGGCATATCTCCTGCAGGAAGCCAGATCTCACCGCTGTTTGCTGCAACACGGACACGGATCCGTCCGCCCTGTGCGGAAACCTTCTGACCTGTGAGGGCACCTACGTATTCCGGAGCACTTCCTGTTGGAAGGTTCATCTCTGAATCACTGTCATCATTATTCACAGTAACGATCACTCGTATGCCTTCCAGATCTCTTGCAAAGGCAAACTGACGGTTTGTAAGAGCCAGTTCTGCGTAGGAACCGTAGCTTAATGCAGGAGTTCCCTGGCGGACCTTTCCGAGGGCTGCGATCAGTGCAGTACATGGGTTCTTTGTTGCAGCATCCGCATAATCGTTAAGATCAAGTGCCGGACGTAAGCTGGCATCGGAAAATTTTTCTTTTTTTCCGTCAATACCGAATTCTGAGCCGTAATAAATGCTTGGAACGCCAGGTAAAGTATAAAGAAGTACATGTACAGGAGCAAAATGTGCTTTGTTCTGCAATTTGGTATGAATTCGCTCTACGTCATGGTTGTCCACGAAATTGTAGAGGTCCAGATCTCCCATATTCTGAAGATATTTTACTGTATGAGCAATTTCAAAATAGTTGTGGTCATTATGTCCGCTGTAAAGTGCCTTGTGAAGGGCATAGTTAGTTACACTGTGAAGAGTCTGTCCGTTTACCCAACGGCTGTAATCTCCGTGAATGACCTCTCCCATAAGCCAGAAGTCTTTCTTAACCTCATCTGCGGTATGACGTAGAATACGCATGAAATCAAAATCCAGAACATCAGCGGCATCCAGGCGGATTCCATCAATATCAAATTCGGAAACCCAGAAACGGATCACATCACAGATATAGTTCTGTACTTCCGGATTGCGCTGGTTCAGCTTTACAAGAAGATTGTATCCACCCCAGTTTTCATAGGAAAAACCGTCATTATATTCGGTATTTCCGCCGAAATTTACATTACAGTACCAGTTAACGTAAGGGGAATGCTCACGGTTTTTCTGGATATCCTTAAAAGCGAAGAAATCACGGCCTGTATGGTTGAATACACCATCAAAGATCACGCGGATGCCTTTTTCATGGCAGGCTTTTACAAAATTGGTGAGATCTTTATTGGTTCCAAGACGGGAATCCAGTTTTTTGTAATCGGTTGTCTCATAGCCATGTCCGACACTTTCAAAAAGCGGCCCTATATATAAGGCAGTACATCCGATCTCTTTGATGTGGTCGATCCACGGCAGCAGTGTGTTCAGTCGATGTACAGGAGTTCCGTAATCATTTTCTTTTGGAGCGCCTGTAAGTCCAAGTGGATAAATATGGTAGAAGATTGCTTCGTTGTACCAGCTCATAATATTACACCTCTGTTCTAAAAATTTGCAATTTCCTGATAATTAGAGAAATTACACAAATATCTTCTCTATAATACCAGATTCCTATAATATAATCCAGAATAAATCAGCCAGTTTTTCAGCGAAAAATCCGGCATATTGCTAATTGCCGGATCTTATCGGATGGACATATGTTTATTCGTCAAATTCTGCAGTAACTATAAAGCCGCGTGGCGTATGCTCAATGCTTTTGATGATGCCCTCTTTGGATCTGATGCGGTCTGCGTTTCTGTAGCAGCCAGACATGGCTACTGCAGGCTCAATGATATAGCTGTAGTTCGTGGCAGAGAGAAATTCGGAGATCTTTACTTTATCTCCCACCTGTATCAGCCCCTGTCTTTCCATTTTAAATTTTTCTTCTCGCATAAACATGCCTTCTTTCTGTATAAATACGCAATGTGAATATATCTGTAAATACAATTAATTACATGTTTAAGATCTTTAAGAACCGGATGGGATCCGTACCAGAAGCTTCTGTCCGTCTTTTTCTACTGCTGTAAGAACGGGAATATGTTTTTTTCGCAGAGCATGAACGATGGGATACAGGGAAAACATGGCATTATCTGCAAAAACTGCTTCCGGTTTGTAGCGGAGGATTTCTTTAATCCTGTCTTTTATAAAGCTTTTCCATTCTGTCTTTTCCATGGAGAGTTCTCCGTAGATTCCGTTCAGAGTCAGCTCCGGTAATTGGGGAACCGGCAGATGTACGATCCTGGCAGAAGAAAGATCCGGAAGCTTTTGAAGCAGCATGTCTGTTTCTTTATTTCCGCCAAGGCTTACGATCACAGCTTCTTCATGGAAGGCGGCAAGACTGCTCCTGCAGGCAAGAACAGAATCCTCAAGGGTTCCGCAGGTCATGAGAAATCCTCCTTTATGACAAAAGGCTGCACTTTTAAGACCGGTTACCAAAGATAACTCTTCGCCTTCCAGGCCAAGCCAGGAAGAAGGAAAACTGCATTTGTAATTCATGGAATATTCTTTTTTCTGTGGCTGGATACAGTAACCGCCCCGGTTGGACGGAAAGATCACAAAAGCAATGTTAGTTTCCGAAAGGCGTTTTTGGCAGGGAATAAATTCCGGAAGTATAAGGATATTGGTATTTTCTGCCGGGGTATCGCCCGAAGCCAGGGAAGCAGCATGTTCTGTAAGAACTTCTTCCACCCGTCTGTCTGCACGTTCATTTCCAAGGTAACGCTCGAATTTATTTTCCAGGATCATACCTGCCACACTGACTGCCTGGAAAAAGGCTTCGTCATTGCTGCTTTTGGAATCCCATCCCGGATTAAAATTGCCGATCAGTGTGGCAAGTTCATTTTTTTCACCGGTATTATCATTGATATCCAGAGGCTGGACAAAGGATTCATCGAATTTTAGTGCCAGCTCCTCACCTAGGATTTCCGGTCCAAGCTTTTCCCAGAGAAGGCCGAAGGCCGCATATGGGACGCCATTATCGCGGATACGGCTGTCTTTCTGATGATGATCATACTGTCCTCTGCCAATATCAAAAACAAGACCTTCATAGTTTTCAGGAACCTGGTTTCCACGTGTGATGGTAATCTCGGGATTCAGATATAAAAGCAGAGCGGCAGAAAAAACATCGTCTGCGTGAAATTTTCCGCTGTGGGTGAATGCGGATGCATTTTTTTGTTTGATTTTTTCCAGTAAATGATTCATATGAAACGCTCCTGTGTGTTTATTCTGCTCTTCAGTATACCACAGAAATGAAGAATAAACAAAGTTTCCTACAGTTAAAAAGGGATCCGTCCTGAGGACAGATCCCTTTAAAAATTTACGTTCTTTTATGCTTTATGTACAAAATAGGACGTTCATATTCAATTTTATTATAATGCGCAGATAATTTTATCCTGATATGCTTCCGGAACTTCTTCTTTATCCAGAGACATACTGATAATAAAGGAAACTTTGAAGGTTTTACCGATGGCACTTAACTGATCCAGTGTTTCGGTTGCATCCTTTCCTTCAAGCTTGGCTGTTGTAAGGAAGCTGTCCAGATATACCTGCTCCAGATCATGATCCTGAGAGAGGATACCACAGATAAATCCTACAAATTCGTCCGCATTTTTAACCGGAAATCCGGAAACATCGATAAGGCGGACCTTGTTGTTCAGCTCATACATGTGCTTGGTGCTCTTGTCTAAGTAAACAATACTACCGTTGGCGTCCTTAACAGCTCCGTTTACTTTGTCTAACAGTACTTTTGTTTTTCCTTTGCCTTTCTTTCCTACGATCAGTTCAACCATCCTGTTTTCCTCCTTAGACACATATAATAATTTTGAATAAAATTGCTATTGATATGCTTCAAATTATAGTGCATTGTGAATAAAATTGCAAGGGCTTTTTGAAAAAAACTGGTAATTTTAATCAAGCTTTACTGATCTCTTTCATTTTCCATTTGTGCTTTTGCTTTCCTTCCGATCCGGGCAGTGCTGTTCATGATACTGGCCCGGGTAACCTTGTCGTTTCCGTACTTCAGACGGATGGAATCCAGTGCTGCATCCAGTTTCTGCTGGCGTTCCTTCTTGTGAGTATCCTCAAAAAAGGACAGCTGTTCAAAGGAATCATCCGTAAGACCGGTCAGTGATACTCCCAGGAGCCGGAGTGGCTGTCTCATCCAGGACTCCTGAAAGAGGTTTTGGGCATTTCTGTAAATCTCTTCTGTGATATCGGTGGCATTTGGCAGTTTAGTCTGATGAGATTTGTTTCGAAAATCCAGGGTACGGAAGGTTACAGAAATGCAGGTGCATTTTTTCTTTTTGCGGCGCATGCGGGCGGCCAGAATATCGCATTGTTCCAGCAGGATCGGAAGTGCCTGCTCCAGTGAGACCAGATCATCGTTAAATGTAGTTTCCAGACTGAATCCTTTTGCTTCATCAGGTTTTGCTTTTACAGGGGAGTCATCAAGGCCACGGGCATACTGATATAACTGCTGTCCTGCTTTTTCACCGAGAAGTGCCTGTATCTTTGCTTTTTTTTCATGAGCCAGATCGCCTATGGTTCTGATCCCTGCGTCCTGCAGTTTTTTTTCACAGGATCTGCCAAGAAAAAGAAGCTCTCTCACTGGAAGAGGCCACATTTTTACAGGGATTTCTTCCGGAAATAAAGTATGCACCTTATCTGGCTTTTCGAAATCAGAGGCCATTTTTGCAAGAAGTTTATTGGTGGAGATGCCGATATTTACGGTAAAGCCGAGTTCTGTACGGATCTTATCCTTCAGCTCATGGGCAGTTGCCACCGGATCCGGGTAAATATAGGAGGTTCCGGTCATATCCAGAAAAACCTCATCAATGGAAAAGGATTCCATTACCGGTGCATAGGACCCACAGATTTTTTTGAAGGCTCTGGAACATTTATCGTATAATTCAAAGTCAGATGGAACGGCCACAAGATTCGGACATTTGCGAAAAGCCATAGCCATAGGCTCTCCTGTCTGGATTCCGTATTTTTTTGCAGGAATGGACTTGGCGACAACGATGCCGGTACGTTTACTGGGGTCTCCGCCAATACAGGAAGGGATGTCTCTCAGATCCGGAAGTCCCATCTTTACTCTTTTTGCTGCTTCCCAGGAAAGAAAAGCACTGTTTACATCAACATGAAAAATCAATCGTTCCATATAGGGTTCTTCTTTCAATTGTATAAAGTGTGTCTGTTATATCTATTTACAGATTTTTGCAGACAGCTGATCAAAAAGATTCCGATATTCCTCTTCTACCTGTGAAAAAGGGTATTGCCGGTATTGGATCGGAACATGGACAACCGGTTTTGGAGTGTCCGGTGTTTCATTCAGAAGATATTTCAGGTCATACCAGAGCAGGTCATTGTCGATCTCCTTCAGCTTCTGCTCTTCTATGGCAGAAAGTCCGGATCCCAGATATTTCTGATAGATAATGTTTAAAAGAGCTTCCTCCTGTTTCCAATACGCAGGAAGATTTTTCTTAAATGGTCTTGGAACATCGGACATATAACATTCGCTGGCATCGTGAAGAAGGGACGCCAGTATAAGACGGCCGGAATAGCCACGTGCTTCGGCTTCTTTGGCACAGAGGATGCAGTGCTGTCCTACAGAGAAAAAAGTCCTTACATGACCATTTCCGCGGCATAGAAGAGAAAGTGCGTGTGCAATGTCCTCAATGCAGATCAGCTCTTCGTCCGGATGTGTCGGATCAAAATGTTTTCCAGTGTATGTGGTAATGCAGTCGCCCATAAAATGTTACGCCTTTCTTTAAGCTTATGAATAAATATGATTATTTTATTATAAACACCCAGAGACAGTGTGTCTATATGATCGCGAAATAAATTTCGGGAACTGTTACAGAAAAACAAAAGAAATACATGGCTGTTTTACAAATATGAGTGATTCTGTGCTATAATACAAAAAAACGACAGGGAGATCATCAGCGATGAAACATATGGAAGAAATGAAGATTGCCGGATTAGCCATGGCATTATGTATCGTGATGCTGGGAATCTATATCGTCGTCCCAAAGGATGGAACGGTTTCTCATCTTACTGCTATTCCGGATAATAATGCGGCGGAGCCTGTTACAGATTCTACATCAGAGGGAACTGCTGATGCGGATTTTCCAATCTATACAGAGGACAGCTACAGCAGTGAGCCCGAGAGTTCTGACGATACTGGGGACGGAAATTCCTATACGGAAGAGCCGACTTATGATCCAGGTGATAATTCTTACGACGGCAATACGGATAGTGAAGCCAATGGAACAGATACTTCAGATACATCTTCAGATGGAACCGGTGAAGACGCAGGCAATTCTGAAGATCCGGACAGTGGCTCCGGTGAAGTGGTCGATGACAATGATTCCAGTGGTACTTCGGATACGGATCTTGATAGCAGTGAGACCGAAGATACCGGCAGTGATGGCACCAATGATACAGTAGAAATTAACTGAATGAATAAAAAAGCAGATCTGCGAAATAAAATTTCAAACAGATCTGCTTTTTTGTATGGAATCCTGTCAGTTGATGTTCTGGAGCAAGGATGTCATTTCCTGATAAAGAACATCCTTTGAGGACGCACCCATGACGATGGAAATAAATGGCTTCCCATAAGCATTCTGGCTTAAAAGTGCCAGACAGTTACCGGCTTTATCGGTTGTTCCTGTTTTTCCTCCAAGGATAGTGACATCCTTAGGAGTTGCTGCCTCTCCGGTAAGATAATGATCTGTAGCGGGTAAGGTAGCACTTGCATCGGAGCCATCGGAATGCTTATAGCTAACTGTATAAGATGCCATTTGTGTGATGTCTGTAAACTCCGGATAATTCAAGGCTTCTTTCAGCATCAGATAAATGTCATAAGGCGTTGTATAATGATTTTCGTCCTGAAGACCATGGGGATTGGTAAAGTGAGTTCCTGTACAGCCAAGTTCTGCAGCAAAGCTGTTCATCATCTCTACAAATTTATCTGTTGATCCACCTATATGTTCCGCAATGGCAGATGCTGCATCATTGGCAGAATAAACAAGAAGACAATGAAGAAGCTGATCCATGGTAACCTGATCTCCCGCCTGGAAACCAGCTACCTGAGAACCGGATTCCAGGGTAACATTCTCCTGTGAGATCGTTACTGTATCGTCCATGTTTCCATATTTCAGTGCAAGCATAGCTGTCATGATCTTTGTGATGCTGGCAGGATAAACCTTGTTGTAGGCACCTTTTGCATAGAGTACCTTTTTATCACTGAGATTCAGAAGCACACCGGACTGGCTGTCATCCAGACTGACAGAATCCAGAGCAACATCTTTTGTAACAACACAGAGATCATGGGCGAAACCTGCCGCGCGCTGCTCTTCTTTGGAAGTCAGAGTATTATCAAACTCGGAGAATGCATTGAAAGAATTTGCAGGAGTGGAAAAATCTCCGCCCTTCAGCATGTAAATACCAAAACCGCCAGCTGTGCATAGTACGATCAGCAGAAGAAGGAGAAAAATGGTGTTGCGGATCCTTTTGCGACGCATCCGTTTCATCCGGGTATTTTGAGCTTTACGTCTGGCAGAAACAGTTCTGTCAGACGGCATGGAAGTTGTTTTTGTCCCCTTGGAAGCTGTATGTGCAGCCCGGGAAGCCTGACCTCTGGAAGGATTGCCAGAACGTATATGATTTTTTACAGGTTCTTTACGTGTCATAAGTATTCCTCTTTCCGAAAGTAGGTATCCGATTTCTGACCTTTTTTCTGTAATTCTTTATTATATGCACTGCTCTGCAGTCCTACATTGAGAACAAGTCCCATACCCATAAACAGACTGATCAGAGAAGTAAGACCATAGCTTACAAAAGGAAGCGGAGTACCTGTGTTTGGTGCAAGGCCGGTAGCAACACAGATGTTGATGAAGCTCTGTATGGAAACAATGCTTCCAACACCGCAGCATATGATCTTACCGGCAAGATCCTTGGCCCGCAGGCTCATACGGATACATTCAAAGGTGATCAGAAACAGCAGCAGTACGATCAGAGTACAGCCGATAAATCCGTACTGCTCTCCAGCCACCGCAAAAATAAAGTCGGTCTGATTCTCAGAAACAAAGTTTCCATCATTTACGGATGTAACACTGGTGTCATTACTGAAAGCACGTCCCACAAGCTCTCCGGAGGCGATGGCTGTTTTTGAGTTGTTCTGCTGTTCAATATCATCTGCGTATTCTTCGTTCTCCGGATACAGGAATGACATGATACGGTTTCTCTGGTAATCCTGTATCAGTTTCTGATCCGGCTGCACGATAATGGACAGAAAGATGATGGCCAGAGGAATCGCGATCAAGGCTACACCTCCGATGATCTTATAACTAAGTCCTGCGATGTAGATCAGAATACAGAACAGGACTGTTACGGTGATGGTGTTTTTCATATCCGGCTGTACATAGATCAGCATCAGTGGGATGACCAGAAGGACAGCTGATTGTATCAGAGTCTTTAAGGTATTCAGATCTTCCTCATGATCCATAAAAAATTTGGCAAAAAACAGGATAATGATGATCTTTGAAAGCTCGGTAGGCTGGAAACGGATAAAACCTAAATCCACCCATCTGGCAGCACCATTGGCGCTGGATCCGAAGAACCGGACAGCCAGAAGCATAACGATATTAAATCCATACATGATCCATTGAAAATTCAGCAGCCAGGAATAATCCATCAGTGAAAGGATCAGCATAAAGACCACACCGATGATCACACCCAGAAGCTGACGTGTGCGAAGGTAGTCGGCAGCTGTTCCTACAAGCTGAATTCCAATAAAGCTGATCGCCAGGAGAAAGATCACCAGTCGAAAATTGTAAAACCGCAGCTTATACTGTTTAATCATAAATTATGCATCTCTTTTCTTAAGTACGGGTATGACTGCATGCAGAACAGGTGGTTCCTGTGTGATCTGTATGGTCACCCCTGGTTCATCAATTACAACGTATTTTTTTACGGCATGTATCAGATCGTTCCGTAAAAGCTTCATCATCTGTGGAGAACAGTCTATGCGTTCCGATACAAGAAGAAGCTTCATCCTGTCGCGTGCATAGCCTGCAGAGTGGTTTTTCCCGGAGAAAAATCCCATAATCATTCCTCCTGTGATGAAAAATGTCAGACAGCAAAGCGTCTGTTATTTTCGAAAAATGCTGCCAAGACGGTGGAATACACCATTTTTTCGACGCACAGTAACATAAGGGACCTCTTCGCCCATAAGCCTCCGGCAGATATTGCGATACTCTTCTTCTGCCTGGGAATTTTTTCCGGATAAAGGTTCTCCCTGATTTGTGGAGATCACGATCTGTTCATCATCCAGGATCGCACCGATCAGATCTACAGCCAGGATTTCCAACACATCCTCTACGGACATCATATCACCTCTGGCGATCATTTCCGGTCGAAGCCGGTTGATGATCAGCCGGATATCCCGGAGTCCTCCGGACTCCAGCAACCCGATGATACGGTCTGCATCCCGGATCGCGGAAACTTCCGGTGTGGTCACGACCAGTGCACGATCCGCTCCAGCTACTGCATTTTTGAATCCCTGTTCAATTCCTGCCGGACAATCCAGAAGGACATAATCGAATTCTTCCCGGAGATCATCGGTAAGCTTGATCATTTGTTCCGGAGATACGGCAGTTTTGTCCTTGGTCTGGGCAGACGGAAGAAGATACAGTTCTGAATGCCGACGATCCCGGATCAGTGCTTGTTTCAGGCGGCAGCTCCCATTGATCACATCAACCAGATTATAAACAATACGGTTCTCCAGTCCCATGACAACATCCAGATTTCGGAGTCCGATATCGGTATCTACAACTGCAACCCTTTTTCCCATGGCAGCCAGTCCGGTCCCGATATTTGCCACGGTGGTGGTTTTTCCAACACCGCCTTTTCCAGATGTAATGACAATGACTTCACTCATGTTTTCTGATTCCTCCTATAAAATGTTCCACACTTCTGGTATCCTCATAAAGTTTGTTTAGTCATTCGATACATTACTGGTATCGCTTGCTGCATAGCCAGTGAGAATGGTGCTTTCATCTGCAAGTCCGAAAATGTATTTAAAGATATCATTAGCTGCAAGGCAGGCATTACCGGATGCATATCCGTTTGCGATTCGTACAGATATTGCGTACTTGGGATCAGAAACAGGCGCATATCCGATAAAAAGTGCATTGTTCGGATGATAATAGTCAATCTCGGCAGTACCGGTTTTTCCTGCTACTTCAACTCCAAGTCTGTTAAACTGATCATGAGTCTGCACCACACGATACATACCGTCATGGATGTCATCCCAGATATTGCTGGAAAGATCCAGCTGTCCAGCTGTTTCGGAAGGATATTCCTTTATAAGTTTTCCTTTGGAATCCGTCACACGGTCCAGAAGGGAAAGCTTATAGATCGTACCGGAAGTGGCGATCGTTGACGCATAACGTGCAAGCTGGCTGGTCGTAAACGCATTGGTACCCTGTCCAATATAGGAAGGGACGGCGTTTTTGTCAGAAACCTGCGGAGAAGCTTCGGAAATTTCAATGCCGGTTTTCTGATCCAATCCCATGAGGGAAGCATATTTCTGAAGCATTCCAAGACTTCTGGCTTCAGAAAAGTTACCTTCGGAATCTTTACCAAGTTCGAAACCAATCGTAGTGAAAAATACGTTACAGGACTGCTCAATGGCTTCACGGATATCAAGAGAACCGTGGCCCTGTTTATTCCAGCAGTTGATCGGAGGTGTTACAAGGTCAAAGCTTCCTGTACATTCAATATATGTGCCATCATCTATTACGCCCTCAGACATGCCGGCAACAGTAGATAAGATCTTTAAGGTAGATCCTGGAGCCGTCTTCTGCTGTGTTGCCTTGTTGAAGAACGGGCTGGAAAGATCTGTGGAAAGCTTTGCATAATAATCAGTATCCATATTGTTGGTCAGACGATTATTATCATATCCCGGATAGGAAACACATGCGAGAACATTTCCGGTTGTAGTATCTGTGATCACCGCAGATGCAGAGCACGGAGCCAACGCAAGCTGGGCCGGTGTGATCTCAAGATTTGCGATCTTGCGATACATGAAGGTGTAGGCATCAAGACCACCGGAGGCCATTGTCTGATACAGCTCGTCTTCTTTGGAAAGAACGCCCTGTTCATAGAGAACAAGACACAGATCTTCTCCACTGATGGTGTCTTCCTGAAGCATATATTTATACAGAAGCTTTGAAAAGCCTGTATCTGTTTTCAGGTAATCAATGATATAGGCGGTAAGAGCCTGATAGATCTCTTCAGAATCCAGATATTCTCCGGAGGTTGAGATCTGGGAAATATCGATCCAGTTCTGACTGGCAGCGTAGTTCAGATAATCCTTCAGACTGATACTCTGGTCATTTTTCCAGGCTTTGTATGTTTCATCTGAGGTATCAATGGAATCACTTTTCAGTACCTTCAGGGTATTGGTAAGAAGATCATCACAGATATAGGTAAGATATTCCTGCATCTGCGTATCTTCATCCTTATAGGCTGGAGGATTGTCACCTGTCAGCCTGTTACTTATTGTATCAAAAACCTGTTGCTGTTTTTGCTGAAATTTGGCGTATAAATTTTTTTCTGTATCGGAAGCATCTGCATCGCTGAATTTATTGATATCGATCACACTGTTTGCAATCAGTGCATTGTATACATCATAGATTGGGATGGTGATCTTACTTGCATCTTTCTCTGCTTCATAATCAAAGCTTTTATTTGGTGTCAGTTTAGAGAGGACAATACCGGCAACACGCTGTTCCAGGATCTGGTAAATACTCTTCTGCCAGTCGGAATCAATGGTCAGATAAACATCGTTTCCGGCCACAGGATCAACAGTTTTGGAATTGTCAATATCAAGGACTTTACCAAGATTATCAACTGTGACCGTTTCTTCTCCATCTTTTCCCTGAAGTTCAAGCTCCATATACTGTTCGATCCCGGCTTTTCCAACAACCGCATCATTGGAATAATCAGGATTATCCTTACGAAGGGTTTCCAGTTCTTCAGAAGAGGCCTGGCCTGTGTAACCGAGGATCGGCGCCATACTCTCATCGTCCACATATTTTCTGGTGGAATCTTCTACAATGTCAATACCCTGGAGAGCGGCCTGATTTTCTTTTATGGCTGCCACAGATTTTTCACTGACATTTGTTGCAATGGTCACCGGCATATATTTCTTGAAACTGTTGGTGTTCAGCTGATAGCGCATGATCGCAATTTCGAGGATTTCCTGTTTGGTAAGCTCTTCCGGAAGAGAATGTGCGGCAAGTTCTTCCGGGGTGTAGGCATCTTTTCCGTAAAGAACGATAGAAAATCCGCTACTTCCGGTAAGATGATCCATGATCTGGGTTGCGGTTGCGTTTTTCTGCTCATCACTGAGATCATCAATCTGTGCTTCTCCGTAAATATCCGCACGGAAACGGTTAAGAGTAAATCCTTCATCTACATCAAAAGCATAGTCGCCATGATCATTGACGGTAATATGAAAATTATCAGATAAGCTGTCCCCGTTTTTGGAAAGGATCTGTAATACCTGGTAGGCGATACCGTTCAGAGTCAGATTCTTTTCTCTGGTGCTGTTGTATGTACCGCTATCTTCGAATGTGACAGAATATGCAAGTACATTGGAGGCGACAACTGTGCCGTTACGGTCATAAATATTACCACGGGTGCTTTTGATCACGCGTGTTTTGGTGGTACGTGTCTGAAATTTACTGATGTAATCCTCTCCCTGTATGATCTGCAGACTGAAAAGCTGCCGGACCAGGACAGATGACAGAAAAATAAATACGATCACAAGAACTGTAGTACGTTTCAGACGGATTTTTTTGATGATTTTTTTTATTTTAATTCCCAAATAGACTCACTTTCTTTCCTTACAGTATCCATTAAGTGGTAGTTGATCCAGTAAAATACCCGGTATACGATGATGGTGAGAAAAACCGTATATACAATCTCGGGGATAATGATCCTGTATATGTAGGTCCAGAATCCAAGACGGCCTCTGAGCAGAAACTGGAGGCCATACACAGCCAGATTATAAAGAAGATCTGTTCCTGCTACAAGAAAAAGCGGAACTTTCAGATCATCATCATAAAAACTGCGGAATGCATAGCCGCTGATAAAACCTATATACATATAGATCAGTGCATAAAATCCAAACAATGATCCATAAAGGAGATCGACAAAAAGCCCGGAAAAAAATCCAGTCCACAGACCGACTTTTCTTCCACGCATAAGTCCCATGGATACACACAGGATCAAAAGCAGATTTGGAGTGATAGATCCAATGGAAATACGGTCCATTACTGTGCACTGAAGGAGAAAACAGACAATGATAGTGATAAATAATATAATCCTATTTTTCATTGGACGCATCCTCCGATTTGTCTATCGCGTCCTGTTTATTGGTGGTGATCACAAAGACATCTTTCAGATGACCGAAATCAACCGGTGTAACGATCGTACCTGTTTTTGTCAGGTTATTGGGATCCTGCTGGATCTCACTGACATAACCAATAAACAGTCCTTCCACATATTTTTCACTGATGTTCGAGGTGACAATACGTTCTCCGACTGTTACCTTGTTATCCTGATCGTAAAGCTGCTCAAAGCTTAATTTGCCTTCATCGATCAGTTTCAGATCTCCAGTGACAACGCAGTTGTCGGAAGTACTGACTGCCATGGCACTGACATTGCTGCTGTCATCGATGATGGAACGGACAGTAGCCCAGGAAGGTCCCACTTCTGTAACGATACCCACAAGACCCTTTCCGGCGATCACGTTGTTATCAACCCGGATCCCGTTATTACTGCCTTTGTTGATCATAAAGGTATCATACCAGTTTCCGGGATCTTTGGAGATTATCCTTGCGGCAACCTTGGGATAGTCGGTATATTCCTGATCAAGATCGTAAAGTTCCTTCAGGCGTGTGAGCTCTGTCTGGTCCTGGATCAGGATGTTATTCTGTTCCGTAAGACTGTTGATCTGACTTTTCAGCTCTTCGTTTTCCTGAAGCACGTCCTGTTTATCACGAAGATTGTTTTTTACATTTCCAAATATATCGCTGACACCGGCGATCCCCTTTTCAAAGGGAACGATAAGAAAACCGGCTGCCTCCTGAAGTGGTGCGGAAGAGGTTCCGGAGGCTGCTGTAGCTACAATGCAGCTTCCACAGAAAAGTGTCATGA
Organism: Blautia sp. 2227st1_G12_2227SCRN_220401; assembly: GCF_039062885.1. Classification (NCBI taxonomy): domain Bacteria; kingdom Bacillati; phylum Bacillota; class Clostridia; order Lachnospirales; family Lachnospiraceae; genus Blautia; species Blautia sp. 2227st1_G12_2227SCRN_220401. Next base: position 96,636 of record NZ_JBCLNI010000001.1, read on the forward strand.
TTACCAGAAGATGTTTACTTTTTAAATTAAAATGAAAACGCACTTTTTTTCGGATGTTTTTCATTATATATGCCCCTTTACAGTTTTTTCTGCTTTACCGGCTGGGCCCATTTGCGCAGGTTTCTGTCGCGGATGATCTTTTCCAGGCCGTATGCTGCAGAAGTTTCATACAGATCAGAAAGATTAAAGGCAAATCCTGTATAGCTAGCCAGATAGTTATCTATATAAGGAAGCCGTGTACTGCCGCCGGTCAGATAAATGCCCTCTTTTGCGATATGATAAGCAATCTGTGGCGGGGTACGTTCCAGAAAAGATTTCATCTCTGCTGCGATCTGATTCACACAGTTGGCGATCCCTTCATTAACAACGTAGGCAGAAATAACTTCTTCTCGTGGAAGTCCGGAAATACTGTCGATCCCGACTACTTTTCGGGCTTCTTTTTTCTGATCATTCAGTCTTCCCATAACTACTTTCAGACGTTTTGCAGTTCGTGTTCCAATCTGAAGATTATAATGTTTTCGGATCTCGCTGCAGATAGATTCGTTCATCTGTCTGCCTCCGATGGGGATCTTACGGCTAATGATGATCTTGCCGTCGGTTATGATGGAAAACTCTGTACTCTGTGCACCGATGTTTACGATCATGCTGCCCTGATTCTTTTCAGGGTCGATTCCCATGGCAATGGCATCTGCAATAGGGGCCTCCACCATAAAAACACGGTTTTTCCGCAGCCAGTGACCATTGACCAGATGATAGTATGCCCTCTTTTCGATAGCAGTCATATCAAGTGGTACGGAGAAATACATGTCTGCTCCGAGACCGGATGTATGATCGATTTTTTTTATCATGCTGTAAAGGACGATCTCCTGCAATTCCAGATTTGCCAGCATACCGAAAGCCATAGGAGAATTTACGGAAATATCTGCAGGTGATTTTTCAAACATTTCATAAGCTTCGTTCCCTATGGCAAGGATCCGGCGTCCTCTGTAGGCTACCATGTTCTTTTCTATGTAACTTTTGTTTCTGAAAAATGAATAGACTTTTACAGAGCTGCTTCCAAGGTCTACTCCGTAATTATTTCTAAAAAGCATAAATCTGTCCCTTCACTTAAGTATATTCATCAAAAATCCCTTTTTCGCGGAAACTGACATACCTGTGATCACCGATGATGATATGATCCAGAAGATGGATGCCGAGGAGTTCACCACAATGATAGATCCGTTCCGTAACATCCAGATCAGCCTGACTGGGGGAGGGATCGCCTCCTGGATGATTGTGGACCAGGATCAGGTTCACCGCCCGATACTTTACAGCTTCTACAAAGACTTCTCTTGGTGTGATCAGTGTGGCATTGACAGTACCGCGGCTTAAAAGCTGTTCCCCCGACAAATGGTTATGTCCGTCCAGCATCATGCAGTAAAGCAATTCCTGTTCTTCATGCCGGAGCCGCTCCATATAATACTTCGCAATGGTTACCGGATGGTGAAAAGATAATTCCGGTTTTGCAGCTGCGGTTGCCATACGCTTGGAAAGTTCCCCGATACATTTCAGCTGTATGGCTTTTACCTTACCGATCCCATGGATCTTCATCAGTTCCTGCATGGAAATATGAAACAGTCCAAGCAGGCCACTGTATCCGGTCTGTTTCGATAAATTCAGGATTTTATCTGCCAGAGTCAGGGAACTGGATCCCTGTACGCCACAGCGCAGGATCACAGCAAGAAGCTCTCGATCGCTTAAGGACTGTTCTCCTTCCCGCAGACATTTTTCATACGGACGCTGATAATCTGGCATTTCCATTATAGTATCTTTCATATGATTTCCCTTTTCGCTCTCGAAGAAGGGGATGCAAAATTGCAGAAGTTATTTTAGCATAAAAAAGCAGGGATGTACACTCTATCCCGGAAATTTCCACTTTTTTCACATTTTGTTTACAGGCAGGGCATAAACAGAAGCGACTGCTTCTGCCACCTTGATCCCGTCCATCGCTGCGGATGTAATGCCTCCGGCGTAACCGGCGCCCTCTCCGCAGGGGTAGATCCCTTCTATATTGGAAGTGAGCTTTTTCGGTTCCCGAACGATCCGTACAGGAGAAGAGGTACGGCTTTCTACTCCTTCCAGCAATGCATCCGGTCGGTCAAAACCGGAAAGCTTTTTTCCAAAAGCATGGATTCCTGCTTCAATGGAATCGCCGATCTCTTTCGGGAAAATACTGCGGACATCGGTAAGTGTATAAGCTCCTTTGATACAGGGGATCACATCTCCAAGCCTGGTACTTTTCTGATGGGTACAGTAATCTTTGAAAAGCTGTACCGGAATTTTTCCTTTTCCGGCTTCCCAGGCAGCGCGCTCCAGTTTTCGCTGCAGAGCGATTCCGCCGAGAACTCCCTCTTCAGGAAAATCAGAAGGGTTTACCGTAACGATGATAGCACTGTTGGCATTATGGCTGTCACGTGCCTGATAGCTCATACCATTCACTGCAAGCATACCTTCTTCAGAAGATGCATTTACAACATATCCGCCGGGACACATACAGAAAGAATAAACGCCACGTCCGTTTTCCAGTGTATGGGTAACCTTGTAGCTGGATGCACCCAGACGGTCGTTTTCCGGTTCCCCGTAAAGATCCTGGTTGATCATAGTCTGCGGATGTTCCACACGTACCCCCACTGCAAAAGATTTCGGCTCCATGTTAATATTGTGTTTTTCCAGCATGGCAAACGTATCTCTGGCGCTGTGGCCGGGAGCAAGAATGCAGATTTCTGCCGGTATTTCCTCTTTTGCATTGACAATGACTGCAGTAAGCTTCCGGTCACGGATCATCAGATCAGTTACTGTGGAACGAAAACGGAATTCCCCGCCCATTTCTTCAATCTGATGACGCATAAACTGAACGATACCTACAAGCTGATCTGTGCCAAGATGAGGCTTTTGCTGGTAAAGGATCTCAGAGGGAGCTCCTGCCTCCACAAATCGGGAAAGAACTTCCCTTCCTCTTCCAAAAGTATCTTTTACCAGAGTATTCAGCTTTCCATCGGAAAAAGTCCCTGCACCGCCCTCTCCGAACTGTACATTGGAATCCGGATCCAGGATGCCGTTTTTCCAGAAATTTTCCACGGTTTCCTGGCGTTTGTCTGCTTCTTCTCCCCGTTCCAGTACCAGTGGACAGTACCCGGCTTTGGCCAGGTACCAGGCACAGAATAATCCTGCAGGTCCGCTTCCGATCACTATAGGACGATGGGACAGAGTTTCAGAGCCAGATGAGGGGAAATGATATTTTTTCTCGGAGGTTAACATAATATTTTTATCGTGAATCTTTTTGAGAACACGGGATTCGTTATCCAGTTTAATATCTACAGTGTAGACAAATTTTTTGTCCTCTTTGTGCCGGGCATCCAGAGATTGTTTTCGGATCTCATAGGTGAACGGCTGATTTCCAAGACGAAGCATTTTTGCTATTTTTCGGTGAAGCTGCTCTTCTGTATGAGTGATGGGAAGCTTCAGCTGTGTGATCCGGATCATTTTTCTTCCTCCTTTGCTGCCCAGATACCGGCGGCAGCTCCGCTTGACCACGCCCACTGCAGGTTATAACCTCCGCAGGTACCGTCAATGTCAAGGAGCTCTCCGGCAAAATAAAGACCTTTATGAAGCCTGGACTCCATGGTTTTGCTGTGAACTTCAGACGTATCCACTCCACCGGAACAAACCTGTGCCTGTTCAAAGGAAAGGCCGTTTTTTACCGGGAGACGAAAATCGGTGATCCCGCGGATAAGATCCTTCTGTGCACATAAAACACGGATCAGTTTTTCAGGAAAAAGTCCGATGAGAAGTTCTTTTTCTGTTTTGTAAGGACAGGCTGCTTTTCTGTGCTCCAGGTATTCTTTCAGCTCTTTCCGGTTCAGTTCCGGAAAAAAATTTATGGAAAGCTCCACATTTTTGTTTTCATGGACGGCACGGATAGCATAGCGGGAAATCTGGAATACCGGGATCCCGGATACACCGTAATCGGTAAGCTGCAGCTCTCCTTGCTGGGAGACTGTCGGTGTGTCGTCTATATAAAGTGTTATCTTCCCTTCTGTCCGTACACCACTCCAGCCGGAAAAAGAATTTCCCTTACATTTCAGAGCTGTCAGTGCGGGAAGGGGTTCAATCAGATGATGTCCGAGACTTTTTGCAATTTCATATCCGCTTTCGCAGGAACCTGCAACGGAAGACGCACGGGAACCATTTGCAAGGATCACCGCATCACCACTGTAGGTCCATCCGTCCGTATGGATCTTCCATTGTCCGTCTGCAAAAGACACGCCGGTAACGGTCTGATTGGTTTTCAGCTTTACCTTCAGGCTGCGTGCCTTCATGACAAGAACATCTACCACACTCTGTGCCTGGTTGCTTCGGGGATAGATCCATCCGCTGCGGTCTGTGGTACAGATTCCCAGTTCCTGAAAGAATTTCAGAGTTTTTTCCACAGGAAACTGTGCTAGGGCATCCATGGCAAATTCAGGATGAGATCCCCGGTAAGCGTTTTCATCCTGATTCAGGTTCGTCATATTACAACGGCCGTTTCCCGTAGCACAGATTTTTCTGCCGGGACGGTCATTTTGTTCCAGAACCGTAACTGCAGCTCCGTATACAGCAGCCTGAATAGCTGCCATAAGACCGGAAGCACCGGCTCCTATGACAAAGATCTGTTTTTTTAAGTCCGGTCCTTCGGATTTTTTCATAATCTCACAAGTTCCTTATCAACCATATACTGAAGAGATTTCAGGATTCCCAGCTTTGCATGCTCCCAGGTGAGACCACCCTGGAAATAAACTGCATAAGGCGGTTTCATAGGACCATCGGCAGAAAGCTCGATGGAAGAACCCTGGATGAAAGCACCTGCTGCCATGATCACCTGGCTGTCATATCCCGGCATATCCCACGGCTCCGGTGTTACAAAGCTGTCTACCGGTGCAGCAGCCTGGATACCCTGGCAGAATGCTACAAGACCCTCCGGTGTTCCGAGAGTGACTGCCTGGATGATATCCTGACGTGGCTCTGTGCTGTTGGGAACTACCGGGAAACCAAGCTTTTCGTAAATGTTCGCTGCAAAAACAGCGCCCTTTAAAGCTCCTTTGGTGATCATCGGTGCAAGGAAAAATCCCTGATACAGAGAACGGTTTACACCAAGAGTTGCACCGACTTCCATGCCCAGTCCCGGGCAGGTCATACGGTAGGAAGCATTTTCCACACAGTCTTTTCTTCCTGCGATATAACCACCGATAGGAGCAAGGCCGCCACCTGGATTTTTGATCAGGGAGCCGACCATGATATCTGCACCTACATCACTGGGCTCGATGGTATCTACGAATTCTCCGTAGCAGTTATCTACCATGCAGATCACATCCGGCTTGATCTTTTTTACAAAAGAGATCAGCTCACCGATCTGTTTTACGGAGAAAGAAGGACGGGTCTGATAGCCTTTGGAACGCTGGATGGTTACCAGCTTTGTTTTTTCATTGACTGCTTTTCTGATGTTTTCATAATCAAAGGTACCATCCTCGAGAAGATCCACCTGACGATATTTTACGCCATATTCCGCAAGGGAACCATTGGACGGGCGGATACCGATCACTTCTTCCAGAGTATCGTAAGGCTTTCCTACAGGGGAAAGAAGCTCGTCACCGGGGCGCAGGTTTCCGAAGAGAGCAATGGCAAGTGCATGAGTTCCACAGGTGATCTGCGGGCGTACCAGGCAGGCTTCTGTGTGGAAGGTATCGGCATAGACCTGCTCCAGAGTCTCGCGGCCAAGGTCGTTGTAGCCATAACCGGAAGAAGCTCCGAAACAAGCCTCACTGACACGGTTCTTCTGCATGGCGCGGATAACCTTCATCTGGTTGTATTCTGCAGTCTTATCAAATTTCTCAAAACGTTCTTTCAGGGAATCTTCCACAGATTTACCGAAATCGTAAACTGCAGAAGAGATTCCAAGCTGTGCATATAATTCTTTCATGATCATTTTTCCTTTTTTATTTTATTTGGCAGGGAGGATTCCCTTTTCCCTGCATACAGAAAGCATGTAGGAAAGGATCCTGCTGTCATCGTAATCAAAGTTATCTTTATCTACCCAGGTTACTTCGCTTTCTCTGCGGAACCAGGTAAGCTGCCGTTTGGCAAAGTGTCTGGTGTCACGTTTTAGGACACTTACGGCTTCCTCATAAGAATAGTTTCCGTCCATCCAGTCCAGGATTTCCTTATAGCCAAGCCCCTGCATGGAAACCATTCCCCTGTGGCAGCCCATCTCCCGAAGCTTTTTAACTTCTTCTGTCAGACCGTTTTTCAGCATTTCGTCCACTCTTGTGTCAATGCGTTCATAGAGAAGTGGGCGTGGTGCGTTCAGGACGAAATAAGCCAGTGCATAGGGGCTGGTATGCTCCTTCTGTTCTTCATTATGTTCGGAGATCCTGGTACCGTTCTGTTTATAAAATTCCAGGGCACGTATCACCCGCTTGACATTGTTCTCATGGATATCTTCGGCTGACTTGGGATCGACCTTGGCAAGCATGTCATGGAGAAATGCAGGCCCCTTCTGCTCTGCCAGCTCTTCCAGCTCCCTGCGGTAATGTTCATCCTGGTCGGAGCTGGTAAAATCAATATCTCTGGTCACAGACTGAATATAAAATCCTGTGCCGCCTACCAGGATCGGAATCCGGCCTTTGTCATAAATTTTGTCCATGGCATCTTTTGCCATCTGCTGAAAAAGGACAATGTTAAAATCTTCTGTTGGCTCCAGTACATCCACCAGATGATGTGGGACGCCATCCATTTCTTCCGGCGTGATCTTGGCGGAACCGATATCCATATGGCGGTAAACCTGCATGGAATCCGCGGAAATGATCTCTCCGTTTACTGCTTTTGCAAGGGCAATGGAAAGCTTTGTTTTTCCCACGGCAGTAGGCCCGGTAAGGACGATAAGAGGTTTTTTCATATATTTCCTCCGTTTATGTTAAGTATCTTACACGATACGTTTGAATTTTTTTTCGATTTCTGTCTTACTCATGGCAATGATCGTTGGTCTTCCATGAGGACAGTTATAAGGATTATCCAGTGTCAATAATTCATCGATCAGCTTGTCAGCTTCCTGAGGCGACATGGAATGATTGCCTTTTACAGCAGCCTTACAGGCCATGGTCGCAAGCCTTGAGGCAAAAATTTCAAAGGCATCCTTGGAACCGTCTGCAGTGAGATGGTCCAGCATTTCCAGAAACAGCTCTTCTTCTGTCATTCCCAGAAGGCTGGAGGGAACCGCACTGATACTGTACTCCCTTCCGCCAAAGGGTTCGATCTCAAAGCCGAAATCCCGGAAATACTTTTTGTTTGCCTTCAGCAGATTCTCCTCCTCAAGGCTGAGTGAAACGATCAGTGGGGGACTTACATACTGGGACTGGATGTTCTGGGACTGAAACTGCTTTACGAATCGCTCATAATATACTTTTTCATGGGCAGCATGCTGGTCAATGATATAAAAATTATCCTCAAACTGTACCAGCCAGTAGGTATCAAACAGCTGTCCGATCAGTCTGTGGCGGCTTCTGGATTCAGGAGCAAGAAGCCGTTCTTCGAACAGTTCCAGCTGTTTTGGCGGTTCCTGTTCCAGCGATTTGATCGGCTCGTTGTCTACCTCAGGAGGTGCCGATTCAGCAGGCTTTTCAGAAATCACTTCATAATCTGCTGTTTCTGCAGCAGAATTTTCATTTCTTCCGTCTTTTAATGTTCCGGAAAACATTTCCTCTTCTTCTTTTGTGAAAGGCTGCGATCCATATACGGGATTTTCCCGCAGAGAATCCACACGTTTGTATTTATCTGCAGAAGAAGCTGAAGAATTGTGAGCTGTTTCAGCTGAACCATAGGAGGCGGTACCATTTGTTGGCTTATTATAAGGTATCGATGGAACCGGCGCTGTACTACGTACTTCAGAAGCTGTCGGTGCAGCATGGGAAGCTATATTTGCCGTCCGATTCGGGTGACCGTACATCTCCTGCCGCCGTTTTACTTCAAAAGGCTCCGGAATATTTCCTGGCTTTATCTGTTCTGTGCGGGATGTCGGTTCGTCTTTTCCAACAGATACCTGCGGGATCAGTTCTCTGTGGGTCAATACCTTGCGGACAGTTTCATAAATGGCCGTATAAACTTCGGTTTCTCTGGCAAAACGCACTTCTCTCTTTGCGGGATGCACATTAACATCCAGGTCATTGCCGTCCATTTCAATCCGAAGTGAGACAAACGGAAATTTATGCTGCATGACAAGTCCTTTATATCCGTCCTCAATGGCCTTGGTAATGATCTTGTTTTTTACATATCGGCCATTGATATAATAATTTTCAAAAGTACGGTTTCCTCTGGAAATCTCCGGTTTCCCCACAAAGCCCTCGATCTTCATGAAATCATTTTCGTAGGAAACATCCAGAAGCGCCTTGGCAATCTCCCGGCCGTAGACACTGTAGATCACATCTTTTACGCTGTAGTTTCCGGAACTGGAAAGCTTCACCTGACGGTTCTGGATATATTTAAAGGAGATTTCCGGATGGGAAAGCGCTAGCTGCTCCATCAAAGTATTGATGTAACCGGCTTCTGTCATATCGGATTTTAGGAATTTGCTCCTTGCAGGTGTATTGTAAAAGAGGTTTCGGATCAGAAATGTTGTTCCCTCCGGTGCCCCCATTTCCTCCAGAGACTGTTCTTTTCCGCCTTCGATCACATAACGGGTACCACTGATCCCGGAAGGAGTCTTTGTGATCAGCTCCACCTGGGAGACGGCGGCAATACTGGAAAGTGCTTCACCGCGGAAGCCAAGAGAGGCAATGTGGGTCAGGTCTTCTACTTTTTCAATTTTACTTGTGGCATGGCGGAGAAAAGCAAGCGGAACCTGCTCTGCATCCATTCCGGAGCCATTGTCCGTGATACGGATCAGCTTTTTTCCGCCGTCTGTGATCTCTACAGTAATAGCGGTAGCACCTGCGTCAATGGCATTTTCCACAAGCTCTTTTACAACGGAGGAGGGGCGCTCTACGACCTCTCCTGCTGCGATCTTATCAATGGTATTCTGGTCTAAAACTGCAATTTTTCTCAAGGTATCACCACCGGTTCTTTATTTTGTTCTGCAGATTATAGAGAATATTCAGGGCCTCCATTGGAGTCAGGTTGCCAATCTCCAGGCCTTTGATCTCTTCGATGATATCATTATCCTGCACCGTGTCAAAGAGTGACATCTGTGCCATATCCACCTGATCATAGGTGATCTTCTGCTTCTTTTTCGGAGCAGTCAGGTCTTTTACCGCTGCGGTGATATCTGCGTCACTGAGCTCTTCCACAAGTTCCTTGGCACGCTGGATCACGGAATCCGGAACACCGGCAAGCTTGGCCACCTGGATACCATAACTCTTGTCAGCGCCACCTTTTACGATCTTACGAAGAAATACGATATCGTCACCCTTTTCTTTGACAGCAATACAGTAATTGTTGACACCGGAAAGTTTTCCCTCCAGTTCGGTAAGCTCATGATAATGGGTCGCAAATAAGGTTTTGGCACCGCAGAGCTTGGTATTGCTGATATGTTCGATCACTGCCCAGGCAATGGAGAGGCCGTCAAAAGTACTGGTTCCACGTCCGATCTCATCCAGGATCAGAAGGCTACGGGAAGTGGCATTGCGAAGAATATTGGCAACCTCCGTCATTTCCACCATAAAGGTACTTTGTCCGCTTGCAAGGTCATCAGATGCACCTACACGGGTGAAGATCCGGTCAACCACACCGATGTTTGCACTGTCTGCCGGAACAAAGCTTCCGATCTGTGCCATCAGTACGATCAGGGCTGTCTGGCGCATATATGTGGATTTTCCGGCCATGTTTGGTCCTGTGATAATGGAGATCCGTTTTTTGTGGTTGTCAAGATACGTATCGTTTGGAATGAACATATCATTTTCGATCATCTGCTCCACAACCGGATGACGGCCGTTTCGGATATCAATGAGGCCTGTCTCATTGATCTTTGGCCGGACGAAATTATTCCTCTGGGCAACCAGTGCAAGAGAAGCGAAAACATCCAGTGCAGCCACTGCTTTTGCAGTGCGCTGGATACGGACAACTTCCGCTCCAACCTGATCACGGATACTGGAAAACAGTTCAAATTCCAGCGCATAAAGCTTATCCTCAGCTCCAAGGATCAGATCTTCCAGATCTTTCAGTTCCTGAGTGATATAACGCTCTGCATTGGTAAGGGTCTGTTTGCGGATATAATCCTCCGGCACAAGATCTTTGAAAGTATTGGTAACTTCCAGAGAATAACCAAATACACGATTGTACTTGATCTTCAGGCTTTTGATACCGGTACGTTCCCTCTCTCTTGCCTCCAGCTCAGAAAGCCATTTCTTTCCATCTGTCCGGGAACGGCGGAATTTATCTACATCTTCATTATATCCTTCCCGGATAATGCCACCGTCTTTCTGGGCAAGAGGCGGATCATCGGTGATAGAGTTCCGGATCAGCGAGGTAATGTCTGTCAGAGGATCCATATCTTCGTTGATCTTAGTAAGCAGTGGAGATTTGAATTCTGCCAGGACCTGTTTTATATAAGGAAGCATTTCCAGAGAAGAGGCAAAAGAAACCAGATCTCTCGGATTAGCGGATTTGTAACTGATACGGCTGATCAGACGTTCCAGATCATAGATCGGGTTTAAATATTCCCGGATCTCATCCCGTTCCATGGGTTTTTCATTCAGTTCTTCCAGAGCACCCAGTCTCTTTTCGATTTCCTCTGCATCGATCAGAGGCTGTTCCACATAAGACCGAAGTGTTCTGGCTCCCATAGCTGTTTTGGTCTTGTCCAGTACCCAGAGAAGAGAACCTCTTTTCTGTTTTTCGCGCATGGTTTCCACAAGCTCCAGATTACGACGGCTGGAGCTGTCGATAAGCATGTATTTCTCGGCAGAGTAAGGGCGGATACTTGCCATATGGGAAAGTGCTGTTTTCTGTGTTTCTTTCAGATACAGGAACAGAGCACCGGAAGCGATGATCCCGCTGTCGTAGTCACCAATTCCTAACCCCTCCAGATTTCCCACATGGAAATGTTCTTTTAGAGTTTTCTGACACAGCTGATCGTCAAAGTACCAGGGATCCAGGGCGAATACGCAGATTCCAAGACGTCCTTTCAGATCCTCCACATCCACACCACTTAAAAGAAACGCATCGTTGCAGATGATCTCTGCAGGTGTGAATTTATTGATCTCATCCAGAAGTTTCTGAGGCTTATCCAGCTCTGTAAGAAAGCAGTCACCGGTTGTGATATCTGCAATAGCACAGCCAAAATGATCTCCGATGGAGACAATGGACATCAGATAATTGTTTTTGGATTCGTCCAGTGACATGGCATCCAGTGTGGTTCCCGGTGTGACAATACGAACAACTTCACGTTTTACAAGACCCTTGGCTTTTTTCGGATCTTCTACCTGTTCACAGATGGCAACTTTATAACCTTTTTCTATCAATCGGTTGATATAAGTTTCCGCAGCATGAAAAGGAACGCCACACATGGGCGCTCTCTCTTCCAATCCGCAGTCTTTTCCTGTAAGTGTGATCTCCAGTTCCTTGGATGCAGTCAGCGCATCATCAAAGAACATTTCATAAAAATCGCCCAGACGGTAAAAAAGGATACAGTCGCTGTATTCTTCTTTGGTCTTTACGTATTCTTTCATCATCGGTGATAATGTACTGGTATCAGCCGGAAACCCAGTGTTTATGCGGGTTTCAGATGCCTTATATTTTTTTTTGACCCACTTTTGACCCATTTTTTTCTCTTCTTCAGTGTTTCTTGCTTTTTCCAAATATTTAAACCTCTTCCTAAATTGTCATTTTATCAGTAAAATTAGCTTTCTTTTCCATACTTTTCTTCATAATTTCTTATCGTGGTTGCTTTAAGATTCCGAACCTTATAAAGTTCCATCCATTTCTCATACCATTTTGAAACGGACATACTCGAATCAAAGCCTGGAATACCTGGGAGAACTTCCGCCAAATACATGTTTCTTTGCTTTTTCACCTGCTGAAGATTTGTTCCATAGATAGAAAAAGGCGGTTGCCAGATCCCTTAATTGTGATTCTGGCTTCTTACCGCCCATCTTTTCTTTGTCGGATTCCCTTACCTATTTCTTTTCCTCTTAGATTTTTTCCATAACATTACCATCCTTTTTCTAATAACAATAGATGATCATGCATGGCACTGGACTTAATTTTAACACAACCCCAAAAACCTTTCAAGACTGCCGATCTATCCATTTCTGAAATTTTTTCTTATCAATCAGGGTTCTTCGCCCAATTCGTACCATGAAGGTATTATTCTTCATAAGAATTCTCATGGTTTTCTCTGAAAGACCTGTGCGTTCACAGGCTTCCTTGACTGATATAAGAATCTTATCGTTATCTGCTGCTTGTATTTTTTATGTATCATATATATTACAGCCAATATCTGAAGGCAGATGATATTGGCTGTTCCTCTCTTCGATTAAATTATTCTTTTGTCATCTGATTTTAATTTCTATTTTTCCTTCCACTAGGCTATATAAATCCAGAGGATCTTCATCACTTTCATAAACACGTCCTACGCCTTCTCCGTAAGTATCTTCTGTTCCTGTTTCATATTTTTTATATGTTGTTCTGTTTTTTTCTTCTTTATTTACATATAATTCTAATGTCACCGTTTTAGCATCTGGAGAAATTCCTTTATATTTTGTATTATTTCTGCTTTCTTCAAACACAGTCTCTGTGTCTCCATAATTTGTCATTCTATAAAGCCCCTGATTTCCTTTATCGTCGGTTCCTATTAAATAATAATCTTCATATTCTTTATTATCCAAATTTCCATAAATTGTACTTGCCAAATCGTTTAAGCTCATTTTTGAAATCGTCAGATTTTGATTTGGAGATATCTTTATTTTTTTATTCACATTTACATTTATTGTATTCTTCTCTAATTCTTCCCAATTTGATGAAAATTCAAAAATATAGTCATCCGTATCTTTTGTATCTGCAGTATCCATTTCTGTTGGATCAAATAACCATACTTTCATTTTTATATCTGCTGTATTATCTTTAATAGTTGTATCTTCCACCCTATAATGACAAACCTGACCATCTGTTCCGTTCTCCTTTTTCTCCAGAGCATATGTTCCATCTAACTGTGCCGCTTTTCCATTTATCTCCACTTCTGTTAGTAGAATAGTCTCCTTTTCTTTTGAAGCATTTATATTATCAGATATTGCCACCCATAAATTCTCCTTATCCGCAGCAATTTCATCTAATGTAATAGAAATTCCATTTTTAGTAATCGTTTTTCCAACACTATCTATATATGATTCTACATTTTCATTAATCCCCAATGCAGTTTGAATCCACGAAGTAATCTGTTCCCAGGCCGCCTTTATCTCGTGCGGATGTCCCAAGCCTCCTATCAATAATGCTATTACAACTCCTGCTGCTGCAATCTTTGCTAATTTTAATTTCAAATTAACATTTCGCTTTTTCCATGGCAAGGAAGCTTCGTAAACAAATTTTTCATCTATTTCTCCCATCAAATCCAAAAAATTGTTTTCTTTTTTCATATGATTTCTTTCACCTCTTCCCATAATTTGTTTCTGCTTCGAAAAAGACTAGATTTAATTTTAGTCTCAGAGCATCCATGTCTTTTTGCAATGTCTTTAATATTATCCATATACCAATATCGCCTGACGAAAATATCCCTGTCCCCTGCTTTTAAATCACTTAAAAATTTTTCTAAAATATTCAAAATTTCCTTTTTCTTTATATCCTCTTCCACATAATCCTTTATTGTATTTTCCATTTTTTCCACTTCACCACAAATATCCATCATATGTGTATCTGCTCTTTTTGAAGCATTTTTCTTTCTGAAATTGTCCAATGCCAAATTTCTGGTTATTTTTCCAAGAAATGCAGATAATTTTGTTGGCGTTTTGGGCGGAATCTTATTCCACGTTATCAGCCATGTATCATTTACACATTCTTCTGAATCTTCTGTGTTATATAAAATATTCCATGCAATCTTAAAGCAAAATTTTTCATACTTTACTTCTACCTGGCGAATTGCATCTTCTGATTTTTCTAAAAATAAATTTATAATATGTATATCTTCCATATCACATTTCTCCCCTGTATATTAGTGTTTTTATGCAGATAGGTTATTTGCAGTGTGCCATATTAATGTTTTCTATTATATAGAACGTATTTTTTTCTGTTTGGTTGCACTTTTTTTCTATTTTTATAATTTTTTTGTTACCATGCTTCCATTATCACTATAACATATTATCTAAACATTTTTCTCTCTTGGTCAACTATTAATATCGTAATCTACTTCTGCAAATAAAACTACATGCAAAAAATGAAAAAAGGAGCTGCCATTCCATGTGTATTCATGAAAGGCAGCTCCTGCTTGAATCATTTTTATTTAACAACTACTTTTACTTTTTTACGGATCTTTCCAGATTTCACTGTGATATAGGCTGTTCCCTTTTTCTTTCCAGTGATCACACCACTGGAACTTACCGTTGCTATCTTCTTATTTGAAGAACTGTAGGTAACTTTCTCCTGGGAAGTGATCGGGCTGATGACCGGTTTCAGCGTAAGTTTTTTTATTCTTTGCAACAGTCACGCTTGATTTCAGTCCGGTGATCTTTGTTGTTCTTACTGTTGTTTTTTGCACAGTAACGGAAATGACCTGTTTCTTGCCGCTGGCCAGTGTAATGGTCACTTTGATTATTATTTGAATTCCAGCCCTCAGCCTTTTCATTGACAGAGGGCTAATTTTGGCTTAACAATTATTGAGCATCCCTTAACTGATCTACAATGCTGCATTTCGCTGCGTTATCATACATCATGCAGGGAATCAGCCACCCAAGCAGAAGAAATACCGGAATTGTCAGCAGGACAGGCAGAACGGTGAACCGATACTCAAAGAACCAGAACATACTGCCCAGCATTTTCCCCGCAAGAGGTCCCACCGCCAGTGAAAGCACAAAGGCCACCGATACGGAAGACATTGCGTAAAACAACCCCTCGTAGATCAGCATGGTTTTGAGCTGTCGGGGCGTCATTCCTACAGCCTGAAGCACCGCAAATTCCCGGCGGCGGGAAAGAATACCGGTCATCATGGCGTTGAAGAAATTTAAGAGTCCCACCAGCCCAATGATAGCACAAAGGATACCACCGATCAGAAGGAACATCTGCCGGAACTGAGCAAACTCAGAGCGAGCCGTGGCTTTGCTTTCATACATCAAGGGCGAAAACTCACCGGCCGTGAGCTTTGACAGATATTGCTCTGCTTCGGCCTCGTCAGCTTCGTTCGCTGTGTCGAACAGGTAGAACATCGGAACGACTGCACCACCGCTGTCCCTCTGTGCGGTGTCCACAGACAAAACTGCATCATAGCCAACGCCGCTATAACGATAACTCATGGAATTCGGAAGTTCTACCAAGGCGCAGACCGTGTACTCTACATCTCTGGCTCCATACAGTTTTTTCTGACGGTACTCCTCCGGTGTATCTTCGGTGCGGAGTTCTCCGGTGCGGCTGTCGATATATTTCACATCATCCGCATAGGTAGCCGTGATCGTGTCTCCCACCTTGGGGTAGTATTCAGGATTGAGCAGATTACCGTAGTCATCTAAGGAAACCGCAATGGCAATGGCGTTATTGTCCGGCTCCAGCATAGGAGAAATATCTCCGTCGAGCACTTGCAGCTTGTCAAACAGACTGTTATCCAGAGCCTCGATTCTGGTATCTCCCATCACCATATTGCCCCGGTGCTCCATGCGGCTCATATGGCTGTCCAACTGCTCGGCGCTTTCGTACCTTGCATAGTCCTGCCGCAGAGCATCCTCCGTCATCCACAGATATGCGGGTTTTCGCACAGCATATCCCGTGCCGGAAAGACTGGCCTTTGTGTTTGCTGCGATCTCTCCGATCTGTTCTGGCGTGATGAATTCATCTGCTGGGTTATAACGAAAATAGTCGGGAGTGCTGACGATAAAATCGGCGCAGGTCATGGAGGATACATACTTCTCCATGCTGAAGCCGCCCACAAAGGCACACAGCGCATTGAACAGTGTCACCGACAGTGCCAGAGACAACACCACCAGTACCGTCTTTTTCTTGTTTCGTCCCAGATTGGCAAAGGCCATCTGATGGAGCTTTGCTCCTCGGATGCTGCGCCGTTTTTTCTTGGTCTGCATCACATCCGTATATTTGGTAGCCTCCACCGGAGAGACCTTGGCTGCCATTTTTCCGGGCTTGGAACAGGACAAAAGCACCGTCAACAAGGCGAACAGCATAGAACCAAGGAAGATCACAGGCGAAGTGCTGATGGTGGTGATGCCTGTATTCAACTGGATGGAGTGCAAGACAACAGGCACCAAAACAGCGCCGATGCCGTAGCCCAGCAGCAGCCCCGCCGGAATGCCGATCAGACAAAGCAGAAGTGCCTGCTGGCGAATGATGCGTTTGAGCTGCCGGGGCGTTGTGCCAATGGTTTTCAGAAGTCCGTAAAACCGGATGTCCCCTGCAACAGAGATCTGAAAAATGTTATAGATGATAAGATACCCCGTGAAAATCACCAGTAGCAAAAAAGCTGCTATGGCGATCATCAGCTCTGGATCGAGCTGCGACTCCAGCTGGGATGAGGTATATCCCCAGTTGACGCCGATCCGGACGCTGTTGGGATCAGTATAGCTGTCCCATGTGTAGCCAAGATCGGTATCCACCTGCTCCATCTGCCCTTGAATATTTGTGCTGGAGGTCAGCATGACATTCAAATCGGTGCGGAAAGGCTGTAAACCTGTTTTCACTGCCTGCGCTTCGATGTCATCTGCGTAATCACGGCTGATGTTGATGTAATGAACAGGCATTAGTTCATCATAGTCCCAATAGCCCACCAGCGTAAAGGTATCTGTTACAGTAAAGGCGGTTTGATCCTTGTCCGTAATGGAATAGGAAACCGTGACCTCTGCGCCCAGCTCCGGCGTTATGCCAAGCAGCTGCAACGCTGCCGTATCCATGGCTACCTCTTTGCCGCTTTCGGGCATCCGTCCGGTAGTAGGGGTGGCATAGCTCCATTTAGTGCAGTTGGCATCCATGTAGCTGATCTCTGCCGGTATTTTGGCAAAGACCCCCTCCACAGTGATACCGATTACCTTCCGTGCCCCCGTAGCCTTTACTTTTGGGTGGGCAGCGATGCGTTCCGCCTGCTCGGGGGAAACATCCTTAAAGGTGCCATGCGCATAGCCGCCTACCTGCCGAAACTGGTAGGTTTCATAACTGGCGTTCAACGACAAGACAATGGTGAACATGGACGTAAATAGCAGCGTTGTCAGCGCAATGGCAAAAATGGCGATCAGATTGCGACGACGGTTCGCATAAAGAGATTTTAAGCTGAGTTTTCGAATACATTTTCGATTTTTGACATTCATCGTAGCCACCTCCCGTTAGTTCTGGGAGAC
Source organism: Blautia sp. 2227st1_G12_2227SCRN_220401 (assembly GCF_039062885.1). Lineage (NCBI taxonomy): Bacteria > Bacillati > Bacillota > Clostridia > Lachnospirales > Lachnospiraceae > Blautia > Blautia sp. 2227st1_G12_2227SCRN_220401. The sequence continues at coordinate 114,176 of NZ_JBCLNI010000001.1, forward strand.
GATCCGACCATCTTCGATACGGATAATGCGGTCTGCCATCTGCGCAATTTCTTCGTTGTGAGTGATCATTACGATTGTCTGGGCGAACTTTTGACTGGTGACTTTCAAAAGGCTCAATACATCCTGGCTGGTTTTGGAATCCAGATTGCCGGTGGGTTCATCTGCCAGAATGATAGCGGGTGCTGCCGCCAGCGCACGGGCAATGGCTACTCGCTGCTGTTGACCGCCTGAGAGCTGATTGGGCAGGGCATCCAGACGGTCGCTCAGTCCAAGCGTCTGCACGATCTGCTGCACAAAAGCCTTGTTTACCTTTCCGCCATCCAGTTCAGTGGGTAGAATGATGTTTTCATATACATTCAGCACCGGAACAAGATTGTAGCTCTGAAATACAAAACCGATTTTTCTGCGGCGGAAAATAGTCAGAGCTTCCTCCTTCAGGGAGAAAATATCCTGTCCGTCCACCATGACCGTGCCGCTTGTAGGGCGATCCAGCCCGCCCAGCATATGCAACAGCGTGGATTTTCCGGAGCCGGACGTGCCGACAATTGCAACAAATTCGCCCTTCTTCACACTTAAATCAACTCCATCCAACGCATGAACTGCGTTATTGCCGGAGCCATAAATCTTTTTCAGGTCTTTTGCCTGTAAAACCTCCATAAATGAGTACCTCCATGAAAAAATCTGTATGTATGAAAGGAAATGCTCCTTTGATACATACAGATTATCGCATAAGATTCTTTCCACATTCTTTCCGGCGGAAAATGAAATCTAACAATTTTGATAGAATTGTTGTTATTTCGGCAGAAACACGGAAAAAGTGCTTCCTTTGCCGGGGACAGAGGCGACTTTGATATAGCCGCCCTCGCCGGATATGATCTGTCGGGCAAGGTATAAGCCGATGCCAACCCCTTCTTGTTCCTGAACAGCATTTGAACGATAAAAACGGGAAAATATCTTTGTCTGCTCGTTTTCCGGGATACCTGAACCGGTATCCGATATATCGATCCTTGTAAACATTTCGTAACTTACGGTAGAAATCGTGATTGTTCCATGCTCCGTATATTTGATGGCATTGTCTACAATATTAGCCAGTGCTTCCGCTGTCCATTTGAAGTCAAATGTAGCGGAAATATCTGTATCGTACAGATATATGGATAATCCTTTTCCAGAAGCCTTGGAGGCATATTGTTCTACTACGCTTTCAAGCAGCGGCTGAAGTGATGCTTGCTGAGGGGAAAGTGAAATGATCCCATTTTCCAGTCTGGAAAGTTTTACGAGAGAATCAATCAGAAATCGTAGCTTTTCCGATTGTTTGTACAGTGCCTCCACGTTTTCCTTTGCCGATGCAGGCAGAGTTTCCTCCATCAAAAGCTCGCTGTATAATAGCAGGTTTGCAATCGGCGTTTTCGTCTGGTGGGAAATGTCCGCAATCAAGGATTTGATTTTGTCTTTTTCCTGTGCCATATTTCGAGAAGATGCTTCTGCGGCAGAAAGATAGTGTGCAAACTTTGTTTCCAAAGCAGACAGCTGGCTTTCATCAAAAGTGATTTCAGAAAAAGAACCGGTCATGGCAGCGTCCAGCATCCTTTCGATTTCTTCCATCGTTTTTCTGACCTTTCTCCGCTCCCATAATACAACAGCTGCCGCCGCCAGAGAACACAGCAGTATGATCACAATGCCGGTTTTATTCATCTTTTGTCACCCAGCTATAACCGATTCCATAGACGGTTTTAATGTATTTCTGTGCCCCAAGCTTATCCCTCAGACGCTTGATCGTAACAGACAAAGCATTTTCATCCACATATTCTGCGCCATCTGTCCAGATCCTGTCTATAAGGTTTCCACGCGTCATGGTCTGACCGCGGTTTTCAACAAGAAGACGCAGTAATTTTTGCTCTGTTTTACTTAATTCTACTTTTGAATCTCCCACATAAAAGGTCATTGCTTCAAAGTCAAAGTGAAATAGATCAATATGGATCAGCGCATTTTTATGGTTTGACGCTTGCTTTCGCAGTTGGGTATTCACTCTTGCCCGCAAAACCGAAAGAGAAAAGGGCTTGGTAATGTAATCATCAGCGCCCATCTCCAGTCCGTCCACGATGTCCAGATCGGTATCATTGGCAGTCAGCAGAATAACAGGAATCCCGGGTGTGTTTTCCTTGACCTCCCGTAGCAATTCAAGCCCACTGCCATCCGGCAGATTGATATCCAACAGGATCAGGGATACACCGCCGCAAAGCAGCTGCTCCTTCGCCGTTTTCAGGTCTTGGCAGGAAATGATCTTCCGATCATCTACTTTCAGTGCTTTGCATAAACCTTGATTCAAACCAATATCATCTTCAACAATCAATAATTGCTCCATATATCTCACTCCCTCGTTACTCAAAGGTATTCGGCAAAGTTAATAACAAGACACAAAAATAACCGCTTCAGCCTCGCAAATGAAGTGAACGGTTATTTTCAATCAATTAAGTATGTGGACTAACCGTCTATCGGCAGCACACTTTTTCTATAATCATATTAGCACGCATATGTGACAATGTCAAAAAATTTCTTCATTCTCTTGGTTATTAATCTCCTTGATCAGCTGTACTGCCTTCTTTGCATCATCGGTTTTCACGAATATATCCACACCATATATTCCAAATCCAGGTGCTCCATGCATTGCAACATTCGCACCTGCTTCCTGGGAAAAAGCTTCTATTTCACTTTGCTTTAACATTTCTACGAGCTGTTCTGTCTCTACTATATTCTGTGCATTATAAATCTTTGTCCATTCTGTCTTAGATTGGGAAGTTTCTTTTCTCTCCTGAACATTTGGTGAATTCTGATTTCTTTTTCGATTAATAAATGCTAAGGTCCTAAGAATAATAAATGACACAATAGTAATACCTATCAGAAATCCCAATGCCAATCGTGTTATCTGTGTTTCTGTAGCTCCCATTCTAAATAAACATATACCATAGATGACTGTAAAAATTCCTGCACATATTACACTGGTGAGAAAATTTCGCCATATAGCAGCACTTTTTGGCAGGCATTTATCCCATATTCCATTATACACCATAATAGCTACATATAGGATTCCTCCTACTAAGACAGTTACTATCTCTCCCAAAACCAAACGAGTATCCACCATTAATAGCATCTGAATAATAATCGCTAACACACCAATCACAAACATTGATGCAAATGCAAGATTTCCAGCCTTTAATGCTTTTTGTTTCACCCATTCTTCATACACCGCAACTTTGTCCAGTGTTTCTTTCATCTCTTTATTCATAGTCTGGCTCCTTTCTCCATCCAGGAGCTCTCTTATCTCAACATCGTAATACTCAGCAAGTTGAACAAGTACACTGAGATCTGGCATATTTATTCCTGTTTCCCATCTGGAAACTGTTCTTGCAGATACCCCAAACTTCTCGGCAAGCTGTTCTTGCGTAAGATTCTTTTCTTTACGACATTGCTTTAAAAAAGCTCCAATCTTTTTTGTATCCATGTCTCTACCTCTCTTCCACTTACAGCTTACCAATATGCACCAAAATTACCACGACATAAAACGAGAATCCGTTAATTTTCAACCGGACATCTTATGTCTAGAATAAATAAACGGTATTTTCATCCCGAAAACAAATACCTATAATCATTCCAACATTCAAACAAGAAGTATCTCTCGCCCAATGCGCTCGGTCATATGTGAGAATGTCACAATTTTTCTAAACTCAATATTGCAAGACTGCTGGCATTGCTATTTCTTTTCATTCAATAATTCTTTTACTCTTTTAACCGGAAATCTATCTTCAATATCAACTACTTCAAACAGATTTAATGGCAATTTCTTTTCACCAATCAGGGAAAGGTATTCATTAACAGCTCTACGATCAACCATAATCTTTCCATGTCCTGCCCAATGACGATTGCTCTCTTCCTTTTTCAGTCCGGAAATCCAATATTTATCACCATTCTCAATATCTATATAATTTGCATAGTTACCGATATTTTTCTGAAAGGCATGGTCATTAAAATAGATTGTTTTCTTACTTTTTGAAGTTTTGACATATCCAATCCATGCCGGACCATCATCAGAATATCCCGTTTTTAATTCAATGTACATCAAATTGTTAATCATTCTTATTCTCTCCTGATTCCAAATTTTGCAACATCTCAACTAACTGGAAGTTATTACTTTCTGCATAGCGTGTTTCCCAAAATGATAATTACCGCGACATCAATCAAAATAATTCCCAATGCAATATATACAAAAAATGCAGGCAAAATATTTTCAAGCACGCCCATAATTAATGCAAGAATTGCTATAATAGACATTCCAATTCCCATTGTTCTGCATAACTTCTTTTCATCATATTTTTCCTTTTCTTCTTTTGTAGCTGTATTATATCCAGAAATAAACCAGCTTCCGTGTCCAGAAAGTAAAGTTATAGAAAGTGCAGCAAATATTACAAAGACAATCCACACTATCCAATCAGAACCTGTTGCTAAATCTGCTAATTTCATCTATATGCTCCTTGAATTCCAATTTTCTAAACTCTCAATTCCATCTTCTTGCCATTCAAACAAGAAGTATCTCTCGCCCAATGCGCTCGGTCAATCCCGATTTGAGTTAAAGCCCAAGAGGCTTTTAATGCCCCTTATGCTTTTCTCTTTTCTTTTGCTGTTTCAACTCAAACATTCGCTGTTCTTTTGCCTCTTTTTTCTTGCGATTTCTCTCTTTACGCTCCTGTTTGTTATGTTCCTGCTGTAATTTCAATGCTTGCTGCGATTTTGTGCCAATACCTGTTCCTATTGTCTGCTTTTTTACTTCTCGATGCATCCGTTTCGGATTTCTTTTTATATCCTTTACAACAGTTTCAACAGCCGGACTGAATTTCAAACTGAAATAGTATTGTTGAATATATTCCTGCACTTCGTAATCTTTTGGTTCTGCACCAAATATTACCTTCGCTACAGATAATTTACCATCCTCAATACGCTCGAATACGCCTACCCAAAATGGTTCTTCAAAATATACCGTCAGTTTTCCATTTGTTTTGTCCATAAAAATCCCTCCTAAAATGAATTGAACAAAGAATGGACAACCCGGAGGGGCAGGTTACTTACCCTATTTACATAGGACGGCTGGGCTACCTACCAGCTCTAGCATATCTTAAAAATATGCATTGCGTTTTTATCTTGTTTTTATCATATAAAGTGCAATATCACACAATATATCCTTACAATTTATATATTCTAATTCCTATAGTAAATCTATACAATCATCTTTTCCATTGATAGTACGAGACGATTTTAACATAATACTTTATCTGTTTTCAACACATAATCATGGGAACATATAATTCTGCTTCTCTGAATGATATCACCTCTAACAGAACAGTTTCCTTTTGCACAGCCTTCTATCGGTGTAAAATTTTTGCAGGAACCACATTTTCTGCGTTCCTTTTTCATTCCACGTCCATCGCACCGGATCATTTCATAACCAACAATGTATTTTTGCAATTCATCTTCCGGGATTGTCTTTTCCAGCTTTTCCCCTGCATCATTTCTCAGTTCAAAATGAATATCTTTGCCATTTATGTCTGCTTGCAAGGCTATATTATTATTTAAGAGACCTTCCTCGTTTAACTCATTGATTTCTTCACAATCCAGATTTTCAATAAATTGCAAAATATCTTCCATTATGTCCACAGACAAGCCATATCCTCCAGAGCTGTATTCATAGAATATATTTCCATAATAATCGCCTTCTTTTAAGGTTATCGCAATCACATAGTCCCTGGATTTGTAATCATCAGATAGATCATGGTACATTTTTGTCTTCTCCTTATACTGATATCTGTTCTGGTTTTCTTCCCTGTACTTTTCATTTCTTATTTTATCGGCTGCATTTTGTTTTTCTATCTTTGCTTCCATTGCAGCATAACCATTTTGCTTAAATTTTTCTATCAGCTCGTCCCCATAACAATCACGAAATTCTTCTCTACATTTCTTTAATGCATCCAGTTGTGTAGATAAAAACTCATCAAAGAAGCTTTCCGGAATATGCAGCCTGCTTGAAAATTGTCTTTTTCTCTTTGGTATCGTTTTTTGTGTGCTGGCATATCCCAGCACTCCCATAGACACATCTAATACCCCTGCTAATTCTACTGAATTTAATTCATAGACCTTTTCAATCGCATCATAAATATTTATTTCTACATCGACTCCCTGTTCATCCTGTTGTAAAAGATCCAGAAATTTTTCATAACTTATTTTACATCTATCATAAGGTCCCTTAATATACCAAGGTGCTTTTTTCGTAATCTCCGTATAATACTCCAAAGAAGCTTCCCAGTCATCGCACTCTTCGTCTTCCTTACATGTGCTATACATACCACACACACCATTAGAGTCAAATCCACAAGTTTTGCAAGTTTTGTCAACCCTCATACTGATCCCCTCTCAATCCATCAATACTTTTTTGCATAGATAAATTTTTTCATCGAATTCTTTCCTTGTAATTATACACTTTTTCTGATGATATTACTATCTGCATGGATATTTGAACTTACTATTGAACTCTTCTTACTGAAAACTATAGATACTCAATTTGAACATACGTTTTTGACAATTACATTGTATTTCAACCCGAAGATTCTTATTGTCATTCAGTGTGTTTATAAATGAATTTTATTATATATTCATAAAATTTTATACTAAAAACTTCAAAATAGTGATACTATATTTATATTTAGATTAAAAAACCAACAACATATACAACGTCACCTTTTTTCTTTCCAAATACACTCTTTTGGGTTCAATTACTCAATTCTTACTGTAACTACTTTTCTAGTGATATTATGTTTTTTCATAATAATCTCTATACAAATCTTATAAATGCGCAAAAAACTATTGAAAAAAACATAAAACGTGCTATAATTGCTCTCCGTTGTTGAACAAAGCGCTAATTTGACAGCTAAATATTTTTCGGGAGGACAACTATGCGTAAAAAAAACAAATTAAGAATAATACTCATGTGGATGTTATCGCTTACATTGATATTAAGCGTCAATTTTAGTGTTTTTGCCTCAAATCAAAATATTACTCAATCTGATATAAAAATATCCTCATTACATGATGAAGAGGGATTATCTTTAAATGCTACATCTTTAAGCACTGACTCTGTAAATCTTCATAATAGAAAAAATGCCTCTTCTTTAGCTTCCAGAGAACAGGAAGTTGTCGGTGAGTTTACATATCATACTAATTATCTTTATGTTGACGGAAAATTACGTTATGGTTTTGTTATAGACTCTATGATTGGAGAAAAACCTAAAGTTCTCACTGTTCATTTCACACTACGTCATGGATCCAATATAAAACAAGTAACAGCTAATACAAATTTAGGAACTGTAACTTTTAAAAGTAGTGAAATAAGAAAGGGACAGGTTAAATATGTTACTACCGCTGCTAATACAATGTTTTGGAAATTAAATACTTCCTTTAACGCGGTTATGGCTGATGGCACTTCTAATCCTGGTGCAAACGGACAAATAACTCCTATTTTAACAAATAAAAAAGGACAAATCTTCCCTCAATATGTTGATCCCGTATCTAAAAAAGATGCTGAATCTACAATTAGCACCACTTGGAAAAAGCTTGCGAAATCTCCTACATGGAATGGAAGATCAAAGTATATAAAACAATATGAAGAAAAATATGGAAAACAGCCTTCTTCCTTCTGGTCAAGTGTTCAAATTCATCATATACGCCCAAGACAATATGGAGGTGCATTAAATGATTTTAATAATTTAATGCCCGTCAAAACCGAAAGCCATAGAGCAATAACTTCTTGGTTTAGAAATTATTAAGGAGAGAGTACATAATGGAAGATGTAAATGCAATACACAGAATTTTCAAAAATTTAAAATATGAGATGGATAATAATGGTTGGGTCTATCAATGGCATTTAGGTGATGAGCCTATAAAAGTAACTCATAAATTTTACCCACCTGTATCCTCCGAAGAAATTCAGTTATTTGAAAAATATTTTCCCAACATGAAACTTCCCGCTTCGTATAAAGCCTTTTTATCTTGTTCAAATGGAATGGAGCTTTTTTGTGGAGAAGAGGGTAGTTCTCTAGTCAGCTGTACCATCTACTCTTTAAAAGAAGCTCTTAATCAAAAAGAGGTTTGGAATAATACACCCATTTTATCTGATCCAGAATTCACCTATCATCTTCCCATTCTTTTTCTGCAAGATATAGGTGATATAACCATGGATTTACAAGCTGTATTAGAAGGTAGAGACGATTATTTATGTTATCCAGCTCCTGACACCGATCGTTTTAACCTTCCTTTTAATGAGTGGTTGGAGCGCTATATTGTATGCCAGGGACATGAATTTTGGTTTTTCTTAAATCCGTAACTACCAAAATACTTTCTCTCTATTTTTATAAAAAAAATATATGCTTATGAAAAACACTCTGACTACTAAGTTGGAGTGTTTTTATAATTCATATTATATTTATAGATTTACTCTCAGTGCTACACATTCCGGGGGTTGAGGCCGTCCCCAAAGTGCGTTTTGATGTCCAAACGCTATGCTTGCCAGATACTTCCGAACACTTTTTAAGGAAACCATACCATCCGTCCAACCATTTTATATTAATTCTCATCCATATTATCTTTCTTCTCCATCAGCTGTTTCAGCTTTTTATTTATTTTGCTTCTATTCTCCTCCTGTAATTTTCCGCAGAATAGATAGCAAAATTTCAGTGCAAACCACCAGATATACAAAGCTTTAAAGCTCTGGAATGCCTGATCATCCAGCATTCCATGTGCCACATTGTTGCGCATGTTAAATCCAAATTTTGAACAGAAAATCGTATTTAAAGCAAATATAAGGTCTTCATCCAGGCTTTCTTTTACTCCTTCCAATTCTAAGACAGCGTGCATTGGTTTTACTTCTTCAATCCCTTCTTCATTCATGTTGTAAACAGGTTCTCCACATTCCACTGCCAGATATCTTACTGCATTTTCTATCTGTGGAATCAGGATACTTAGCGCCGTCAAAAAATCTCCTGAAAAGCCAAACATAAGACCCTTGGTATACGATTCTTTTCTCCCCTCTGGAATCGCACAACTTACATCTACAATCTTTTTTACATCACTCTCTTCGATCACAAATCTGGAACGAATATATTCAAACGTATTTCTCACCAGAATCTGTGCAAAATAATCCATCTCCATGGCTGCTGTCCGCTCCATATTATCCTTAAGCGCACCTTCATCGATTGTTCCATCAGGCTTTTTCACAGGCCTGCTTTTAGCAATTAATTTTCCTCCTTTTCCAAGGATTGCCGCTGGAAATATCGTGTTCAGGATCCCAGTCCTATTTAATACTTGATTCTTTACCTTTTCTCTTACCGGAATCGGAAGAAATGAAGCAAAATAACATAATGCCTCTTCTTTATCAAGATCTTCCAGTTGGCGGAACAGTTCTTTTACAATGCCGCTGGCATCCTGTTTATCACTCCATACCATCATCTCCGAAAGGGAAGCTTCTTCTATCTGTGCTATTTCCTGCAACAGTGCCTTTCTTTCTTCTTCCGTACCCTGTATGGTCTTTAACAACTGAATAACCTCTTTCAAATAGTGAATCTTTCTCATTAAATTTCCTTTGGAAGAGGCCCCGGCATATTCAGCCTCCATCCGGATAGCCTGAATCTTACGTCTTCGTATCGCAATCAGTTTAGGTTCAGTAATACACTTTTTCTTCTGCCTCTTCTGCCAGTTATTTTTTCTGCAATAGAGTTCTTCCAACAGATCACAAAACTTACCAATGAGCGGTGCATCACAGCTATTATCATCGTAAGTTTTCAAGATATTTTCCACATAAGGGATCAGATATCCTGTATCCACTTTTTCCTCCATGGCGGTTTTTATCAAATATCCAATTTTTGCGTGGCTGCTGTTATCATACTCTTCTAATACTTTTATCAGCAGATTCTTTCGCACCTCTTCATTGATTTCCTTGCTTCGGATTTTTTTAGAGATAAACAAGATCCGGTTTATAGCCATGATATGATCTGCAAATGCACCGGTGTTCTTCAAGTGTTCGTAATAAGCCGTTTCTGCTATTTTAGCATTTGAAAAATCATTTTCCACAACCCATAAAAAATCCGATATCTTTGCCTTGTTGATCGGTGCGATGGGATAGCTTCGGATTTCCTCCAGCAATGCCTGATACTCTTCTCTATTTATATCTTTCCGATTCCAAATGCTGCGGGCATAGGAAAACGGTACGTCTTTAGGCGTATCAATCCATCGTTCCACAATAATATCCACCAGAAGATTCCTGAATTCCCCATCCATCGTTCCGCAGAAATCTGTCAGTGCTTTCTCTGCCGTTTGAAAATTAGGTCCTTTTAAAATCTCTGCAATCTGCTCTGCCATTTTTTCTGCCATACATATCCCTCCAACCTTTTTCTATAGGAAAAGTATAACGCATTTTTCTTTTTCCTGTAAAGCAGAAAGACCTGAAATTCCAGGTCTTTCGGTCATCATTGATTAGAAATTGAAATTCACACTCTATTTTATATCCTTGGAACCCATAGAAGCCGCCCATCCAGCCTGAATCCTTTGTATTACGCTTCCATCCCGTGCATCAATCGTAAGGAGTGGAACACCTGCAGCATCCATCGTTACGTCTCCCATGACCGGTCCATCCTCCCCATTTCCGTACTCATACTCTGGCTCTTTGGATGTCCAGGTTCCATAAAAATCCCACACCGGGATCAGGACTGCTTCGGTATCGCTGCCTTCACTGTCTGGCATGCACATATAACCCAGTTGTACCTTTGTTATGGTTATCTCCGCACTCTGTGCATCAATGGACGGATAACGGTAGTGGCTTCCTCCATCGACAGAGATCAGCCGATTCTTGTCTTCTGTCATTACCTGCAAAGTGATCGTTTTTTCAAAGATATCCTTGACCTCATCAAAAGGAAGTAAGAACAGCCTCTCATCGGAAGCATTCGATGCTTCTATGGGATTTCGGTGCAGAAAACTCTGAAGTGTCCCACTGCAAAAGTCCATCGTCAGTACTTCATTTTCCCATCCTTCAGACTGTCCTTCATGAAGTGTTCCATCTTCGTTTTCCCATTCAAGAGCCTGCTCATTAACAGGCAGAGAGGTTTCCCTCACATAATTAACCGGAACCCCGTCTATCATCCGTTCAAAAATGAAATCATCTTTTTCCAGGGTAGTGCTTCCTTCAGTAAGTGCTTTTGAGGAACTTTCAAATATCTCCCAGTTTCCGGACACAAGACCTGAAACCTTCTCCTTTGCTTCCTTTTCAGATACTTTCCCGCTTCCTGCCTTTATATAATTTTGAAAGCGTTCTTCCCTTTCTTTTTTCTCACTCGATTCCAGGGTCATGTCTCCACAATCGTCAAAGATAAACTTCGCTATCCCAAATCCGAGTTCCTCCACATCCGATACCTGCTCACTCTGTGTATAAGAATACCGATAGGTCAGTCCATCTACTGTATATGTCCCCGCCTGTTCGTTCTCATTCTTCTCTTCCTGCATGGGCTGTCCTTTTCCGAATGTGTCTTTTATTTTATTCTGTTCTTCTTCAGGAATCGCCACCCTTTTTACTTTTTTTAAACAGATTGCATCTACATCCGGGACTTTTACCGGTGCATCCGCTGTCAGGGTAAAATTCATCGGGGTTTCTTTATCCTCCCGGTCCGCTGATCTTAGATCTGCTTGGATTGTTGTCTGGTATGTTTCCGGTGCCTGAACCTGTTCGGCAACGATTTTCTGAACTGTCTCCTTTTTCTCTTCTTTTTTCTGTTCTGTCTGATCCTTTTCTTCCACAACAGCAGACTGGACAATACGGTCACATCCGGATAATGTCAAAAGATTCATACACAGAACGGCTCCCATAAACATTTTTATTTTCTTCATCCTTTTTCCATCCTTTCCTTTCGGTATTAAAAAAGGTACCCTCTTCTTATGAGAAAAGAGTACCATATTGCTTTGCCGATGTATTCATCAAGATGTAAACAAATTGTAAATCAAAAGATGGCTCTTACCGTGGTCCCCTCTCTCTGTTTGCTTTCGATTTTCAAGCATCCGCCATGGATTTCAGCCACCTTCACACAGAGTGCCAGCCCAAGTCCGGATCCGCCTTCTTTTCGGCTTCGTGATTTGTCCACCATATAGAATGCATCTGTGATCTTTCCCATTTCTTCCTCCGGGATCCCCATTCCGGTATCCGACACCTCAAAGATCTTTTTTCCAGCTTTCTCATAAGCCTTTACCCAAATGCTTCCACCGGCATCCGTAGCCTTTAGGGCATTGTCGATCAGGTTTATCAGAAGGCTTTCCATCAAGGCCGGATCCATTTTCATGGAAAAGGCTTCACATTCCATCTTGAGGTGCACCGCTTTCTTTTCTGCCTGTTCTTTTTCCATGTCTATGACATGGTTTAAAAGGTCACCTGCCATGGTCATTTCCATCTGTATGGCATGGTTCTGATAAAGCCCCAGCATCTGCAGCATCTTCCCAGAAAGAGCCTCCAGGCGCTTTCCCTCCCGGTTGATATGTTCCAGTGCCCGGTCTTTCTGTTCATCTTTCAGCTTTACATGGCGCAGGGTATCCGAATACCCGATAATGGACGTTAACGGGGTACGCATTTCATGGGAAAGTGCCCCCATGAGCAGCTCCTGTTTCTCTGCCACTTCCTGTAACTTCTCCATCTGTTCCACAGTTCTTCGCATCATCATATAAATAAAAAGGCCGGCGATCAGGAACACAGCCAGATAAATTCCCAAAAACCAGACAGCGGTCTGTCTCAGCTCTGCAAAAAGCCCTGTGACTTCCCGGACAGAGAGGACTTCGTATCCTTCCGGTCTGGATAATGGTTCCAGCTGGAGAAGGAGGTATTTCTGTCCCAGTTTCTGTATCTTGTAGGCATACGGATCTCCTTCATCCTTTAAGCCTAAGTTTTCGAGCCCCACCACTTTATAATCTGTCAGGTTTTCAATGACGGCATTGCTTTTTCGGTCGATCAGGGCCATGCCTTCCCCACAGCATCGCTGGAACTGAAAGCCCATATAAGCCTGCTTTCCAGTCTCGGACATCTGCTCATATTTGCTGTTATCCCAAAATTGTTCCAGGAGTATCTTGCCATTTTCCAGCTGTCTTCCGTAGGTCTCTGCAGCATTATTGAGGCTTCGTTTTCCTGTGATATAAAGACTTAGCGTTCCCACTGGGATCAGGGCACATAATAGCGTTACCAGCATAAGAAGTACCGTTCGTTTCCACAGCTTCATCCTTATTCCTCCAGACGGTATCCAAGTTTCGGGATCGTCCTGATCTCATCATAAAGTTCCAGCTTTTTTCTGAGCTGTCCGATATGGACATCCACCGTCCTGCTTTCTCCCAGGTAGTTTTCTCCCCAGACCCGTTTTAACAGTTCTTCCCTTCCAAGCGCAATATTCTTATTTTGCAGGAGCAGCACAAAGAGGTCATATTCCATTGGCTTTAGGCTTACCGGAAGCCCGTCTTTGTAGACCTGATGGCTTTGCATGTCCACCAGGATGTTCCGGACCGTTAAGACTTTCTTGGCCCGTCCCGTCCTCTCCAGCACCTTCTCAATGCGTACCAGAAGTTCCAGCATCTCAAAAGGTTTTACCATATAATCTTCCGCACCCAGCTTTAATCCCTTCACCTTGGAAGCCACATCATCCTTTGCAGTCAGGTAGAGCACCGGAAGCTCCTTCTTTTTAAAATCCTCCATCAATGCAAACCCGTCTTTTCCCGGCAGCATGATATCCACTACTGCCAGGTCCGCGTCCTCCTGCCATAAGAGCAGCCTCTGGGCTTCTTCCCCATCATACGCTGCCACAGTCTCATACCCTGCTGCCTCCAGGTTCATGCACAGCAATTCTGAAATTGCACGGTCATCTTCTATCACCAAAATTTTATTTTTCATTCCCGTTGCCACCTCTAACGCTTTTCTATAGTATAGTTTTTTATATCCCAAGTCTACATTGCATTTGTTCTTGCTTTCTCATCATTTATACGTATCAGGGCACGATAATGTGACCAGCTCAATTCAGGGCACAGTGTGTCTCGAATTAGAAAAGTACAATAAAACTGAAATTATAGATTTTTGTCCCTTTTCTTTTTGGCCATTACGAATCCAAACAGTGACATGCTCCCACCACTTAAATCTCTGATTTTGAAGTGGGGGCTTCTTGCTCAATGGCTCTACTGAGCCAAGTATCTACAAGCTATCCTCGCGTGCCCCGCGATTTTTATTAGTCCGGTTACGGACTTTTTATTGTGCTGTCATGCACATTCTGCAAAGATTCTTTTTCCCTCATTCATGATGTTAACTGCTGCATTTACATCACGGTCCATTCTGTGTCCGCATTCACAGTAATAGATCCTTTCAGATAAAGACAATTTTTCTTTTTTCTTTCCACATGCACTGCAAATCCTACTTGATGCAAAATAACGATCTACTTTTATCAGATACTTCCCGCGTTCCTCCAGTTTATATTCCAGCATAGACAGAAACAGGCCATATCCATTATCATGTACGCCTTTTCCAAGATGAAGTCCTCCTGCCATCCCTTTCAGATTCAGATCTTCCACGCATACTGCATCGTAGCTCTCGGCAAGACTGGCACTGAGTTTATGTTGAAAGTCTTTTCTCTGATTTCGGATCTTTTCATGGCACAGTGCAACTCTTTTCTTCTGTTTCTTATAATTCTGACTGCCTTTCTGACATCTGGACAGCTTTCTCTGTTCCCGCGCAAGCTTTTTCTCTGTATTTCGATAGAACATCGGATATTCAGCTCTTTTACCGGTAGAAAACACACACATTCCCTGCATCGCAAAATCGATCCCAATAAATTTTTCTGCCGGTCTTTTTTCTGCTGTTTGGTTTTCACAGCAAAACAAAAGACTGGCAAAATATTTTCCGGATGGCTCCCTGCTGACTGTCACAGATTTCAGTTTCCATTTTTCTGATACCGGACGGTGAAGCTTTATTCTGACAGCCGTCATCTTAGGCAGTTTCAGATATTTCCCTTCCAGAAAGATATTTCCATTCACCACGTTTGTTGTATAGGATTTCCTTGATGACTTCTTTGATTTGAAACGCGGAAATCCTGCAGATGGTTCACGAAAAAACTTATGGAATGCACTTTCCAGATGCATCTGTACATTTGCTAACGCCAATGAATCCACCTCTTTCAGCCAGGGATATTCTTTCTTGTAACTGGCTGGTGTGTTCCTTAACATCTTTTTTTCTTTTTTATAATGTTCCATTTTGTCAGCAAGCATACAATTATAGATGAAGCGACTGCAACCGATTGTTTTATCTATTTGCACACGTTGTTCTGCATTTGGATAGATTCTTATTTTTACTGCCCGATTTATTTTTCTCACCTTATTCCTACATATGAATGATTTCAATCATCGTTTTTTGAACAATATGTTCTCTTTTTATTATTATAATACAATTCCAACACGCGAACAAGTGTTTTCTTTTTTTGTTTATAAAATTCTTTTGAGCATTTATGCTCAGATCTACAATTCATCTCCCACCTATAGAGGAAGGAGAATTCTTGTTATATTTTGTTAAATAACTATCGTTATCAATTCTATTCCAATCGAATAATACTCCTTGTAAGAATTGATCATTCATCTAATCACCTGCCTGTAAAAAACACTTTCTAATCTACCTTTTCTTTCTCTTTGGACAAGAAGCAAAAAGAACAGAATTGATTATTCCAACTATCCACTGACTGTTTATGAGTCCAAATAATCTTGTTTGTATGTACCCTCTGAATAATACTTCTAATGTTCTCTTTGCTACAGTAAAAAAATAAAAAGAAGCCAGCAGTCAAAATCAAAGGGATCCATATCTGTGATAAATTCAGCACAATAACATTTATATTTGTTGTATAAAGCCAGCCCTGACAGAAAGCACTGCACATGATTAAGCAGTAAACTGCAAGAGCTTTCATCCCATCCCTTTTATCATTTTTTCTCAAATTACTTTCGTACTATATATTTAACCAACTCATTCGATCACTCCCACATGCCAGCTAATTCTATTATGCTTTCATCATCTCTATAAACTTTTATTTATCTTCTAACTCAAATCCGAGTTCTTTCAATTCTTTTTCGTTTCTGACATCTTCTTCCGTTTTCTTTCCAGTAATGGCACTGTAGGCTTCTTTGATTCCATTTTTCACTGCCCATTTGATGACGAAATACAGCGCAATCAAAATAATAATTGCGGTTCCCCCGCTTAAACCTAATTCATTCCACATAATCATTAACTCCTCCGATTTCGTAACTTTCAATTTATTTTCAATTTTGCAGGCTGGGATTTATCATTGAATAAAACACATCCATACTCCAACTGCTATAATCAATATGCCTGATATTCTTCCTGCGAATTTTGACTTTTGATATCCTAGAAAATTAATTGTTTCAGGAGTTGTAAATGGCAATAAAACAACATCTATACCCATTACTACAATCCCAATTCCTATTATAAAGACATTATTGTTAGAAATAATGCCATAAAACATAACTAAGAATCCCAAAATAATGCCTAATGTAAAATACTTGATTTTATGGCTGTCTTTATCCATCATCTTTTCATAACAATTTTCACATTTACTGTTACAAAATTCAAAATTATCATTGAGTTTTTTGCCACAATATTTGCATTTTTTCACACTCTATTCCTCCATGATTTTCGTTTTGTCACTAACATGATATCATATTTTTTCCTCAATTACATCCACCTAATTTTAATACACTGCCATTCGTTTTGCTTCTGTAACCAGCATCCTCTTGTTCTTCTCCTGCAAGGTTTCCTTTGCATCTTCATCAATCGAATAGTTCTCATTTATCTCGATTTTTTTCGATTCCCGGTCAAAATAGTCAAAGACTTCTTTCCATATCTGGACGGAACATATACACTTTTCTTCCATAAAATTATTGCTGATAATTATAAAAAAACAGAAGACCAATTAAGATCTTCCATTTTATAAACAAATCTCTATATGAAGCTATATATCCTGCCCATTTTTAATAAAAACAGACAATCGGCACACTTTCGTCTATCCTATTATAAAGTTCTGCCGCTTTGTCCGCCGGAAGATTAATGCATCCATGGGATCCACCACCTTCTCGGAAACGATTTCCTCCAAAGTATGGCTGCCATGAAGCATCATGAAATCCAATCCCCCCATTAAAAGGCATCCAGTAAGTTACTGGTCTTTCATATTCATATTTCCCATTTTCCAACATTTTTCCTTTCAGCACAGATGGACTTTTCTTGTAATACAGTTGAAAAATTCCCGATGGTGTCTGCCGTTCTGCATACTGCATATCTCCTGACACAATATCCGATTCCAAAATGATCGAACCATCCTGATAGTAATATAAATGCTGTGCAGACAGGTCCACTTCAATATACGTGCTGCCTATATCATTCATTCCCCGTGCATTTGCCCGCATAGCGTATACCGGTTCCCGGTTTATCTGTACTCCTGCAATCATTTCCTGCATAATGGTTTCTATTTCCTTTTCCTGATCGATCTTCCATCCATAAACGGAACTATACACCTGAACAGTACGTCCGCTTGTTGTACAAAATTCCCTCTCTGTATTTACGGTATCATGTGTGGCAGCCAGCTGTGCCACATATTCTGCCACACACTGTCTCAGTTCATCCTCATTTTTTTGCAGCTTTCCTCTTTCATCAAAAATAAGCCAGTTTCTGATCTCGTCTCCCTCCAATGTTACCGTTTCTTCTCCAAATATATATACGATTTTGGTCCGGATCAGATTTTGGCATTCTTCCAATGAATTTTTAAGATCTGGATCATCTTTCAGTACTGCTGCTTTTACATAAACAGCCGGACAACTATTCAGATCAATGGTTCTTTTTTTGTCAGTAACCGCTTCTGACAGTGCCTGATAAGCTCCATTGAAATCCATGGTATTCCCTTCCGTTTCCGGTACGATTTCAAACTTCGAATCTTTATAAGCTACATAAGCATCTTCTGGTGCTGTCTGATTCTCTTTTTTTACACATTCCAGTTTTTCCAGCTGTTTTTTTAACTTCACTTTATCATAGGTCATATTTTCCTTGGCTGTATAATTTTGTTTTTTCCAAAATCCCCGAACCCATTTATATGGTTTTTGTTCATCCAGATATTGGGAAATACTGCCATCCGAAACATAACGATATCCGATCAATTTTCCATTGATACTCTGTGATTTCAGATTTCTTGCCTTTACTTCCAGCAGATAGTCCTCTGCTTTTTTAGCAACCGCCTGTTCTGCCTCTTCCGATGTTTTTCCAGAACAGTTAATTCCATTGATCGTTGTTCCCCGAAAAAATCTGTCTGAATAGTAATAAGACATTCCTGCATAGCCAGCCATAGCAAAGAACACTATGATGACAGTGATTATTATCCACATTTTTTGCTTTCCATTATCCTTACTGGTTATCTCTTTTCTTTTTCCCATCCATGCCCCCTGTTTTTAACGATAAACAGCATTCAGACAAATTTTTTAAATCGTCTGATTTTAATATCTCCGATTTAATAAAAAATAACCAAGGCTGCTGGAAAAAACATTTTCTTTTACAAACAGTAAGCTGATTTCTACAAAACATTTTCCGCTGTTTTTTTACGGATAGAAACACCGCATCATCATTTATCTCATATTTAGCACTTTTTGGGTATTTTCAGACACTTTTCTTTTTCTCTGTGAACAGAACCCTGAAAACAGGAAAAAAGGGGCTGACATGACCGGTCAGGGATGTTTCATCCTAGACTGATTCATGACAGCACCTAATCAGATCTCACTTATTTTCTTCTATACAAAATCGCTTCTCTGTTTTCTCCTTCTGTCCGGCCGGATTGTACACGTGTTTGTTTTACACTAATTAGATGCAGATACAAGCAAATCGGTTCTCATAATAATAAATTTTTTCTTTCTATCGAATTTTCCTGGTTCATTTGATAAAATGTCCTTATCTAACAGGAGGGGATTTTTTGAAAAGAGTATTTGATAGTCCTTTTTTGAATAAAGCTGCACTGGTGCTGATCTGGCTTCTATTAATGGGCGGGACATTCTTTTATGCCAATAAAAACTATTTTCTTTACCATGAAAATCCAAATTTAATCAAAGCAGACGGATATTATCTTTATAATTTTGGTAGTCCGCGTCATTATTACTGGGCACTGCCTGTTAAATTCAGCCATGAAGGCAAAGTATATCATTCTCAGTTTCCTTTAGATATACGAGATGAAAGTTCATCCTGTACTGTAGATCTTCGCATTTACATACCGGCAGATTCTTCTGGCAGTGCATTTGCATTCCGAAACAATATCACCATTCCTGCACTATGGAGGATCTTTATTTTTGTTCCACTGCTACTTCTTCTTACATCCAAAAGAAAAGCCTAGGAAGGTTTCACACCTTATAAAAAATATTCTATTTTCATCATCTTCCTTTTAAAAAATGGGAGGTTTCACTTACCTCCCATTTTCCCAAAAATCCTTTTATTTCAGTTTTTATAATGTTTCAAGAAAACGCATGAATGCTTCTCTTCCCTCGGTCGTACATTTGTATACTCCTGCATCTTCCAGAACATGGGTAAATACGATTCCAATCTCTTTCTGAAGAATGCCATGGATGTTTTCTTTTGTGATTTCCGGATATTTCGGAAGAAACTTCTTAACCCACTCTGCATGTTTCTCAATCTGTTCATTTGAAGAAATATCTTTGCCTTCGAGAATATACTCTTCCAAAAGTTCCATCTCACCTTTTAATCTGACCGGAAGAACTGCAAGTCCCATAACTTCGATCAGACCGATATTTTCTTTCTTAATATGATGATATTCTGCATGCGGATGGTACACTCCCAGCGGATGTTCTTCTGTTGTGATGTTGTTCCTTAATGTCAGATCCAGTTCGTAGGTATCACCTACTTTACGTGCAATTGGTGTAATTGTATTATGTGGTTCTCCATTGGTCTCAGCATAAATAAATGCTTTTTCATCGGTATAGCCTCTCCATACTTCCAGCACATGTGTTGCCAGATCTACCAAACGGTTGGAATCTTTATGTCGAATACGAAGCACAGATAATGGCCATTTTACAATTCCAGCCTCTACATCTTCAAATCCCGGAAGTATTACATGCTGCTCAATTGGTGCTTTTGCCATTGCAAATGTATAATGTCCACCCTGGAAATGATCATGGCTTAGGATCGAACCACCTACGATCGGCAGGTCTGCATTAGATCCAAGGAAATAATGCGGAAACAGTTTTACAAAATCAAACAGTTTAATGAATGCATTTCTCTCGATTTTCATTGGAGTATGCTGGCAGTTAAATACAATACAATGCTCATTGTAATACACATACGGAGAATACTGGAAGCCCCAAGGAGTATCATTGATCATGATCGGAATAATCCTGTGGTTCTGCCTTGCCGGATGATTAACACGTCCCGCATATCTTTCATTTTCCGGGCAAAGAAGACATTTCGGATAGCTTCCGGATTTTACATTCCTTGCCGCGGCAATTGCTTTTGGATCTTTTTCCGGTTTGGACAAATTAATGGTAATATCAATCTCACCGTATGGACTGTCTACCTTCCACTTTTGATCCTTCTCTACGCGATATCTGCGGATATAATTGCTATCCTGACTCAGTTTATAAAATAATCAGTTGCTTCCTTTGGGCTTTCTTTATATTTATCCCAGAATTCTTTTTGCACCTGGCCCGGACGCGGCATCAGACAGTTCATTAATCTGGTATCAAATAGATCCCGGTATACAATACTGTCTTCGATCAGTCCTCTTTTTACAGCTTCGTCCAGCAATTCGCCCAATGTTGCTTCAAGATTAACAGGTTCCTCAATGCTGTCCGGTTTCTCATAGTCATCCTCATGAAAAACGTCCAGCAGAAGATTTGTTGTGTAATTTCTTTCACATTCTGGTGTCAGACCTGTTGTAATCCCATACTGTACCAGTTTTGCAATGCTTTCACTTAACATTTTTCTTCCTCCTGTGCTTCACTTTTAAATTTATATTTTTGGTAACATATATACCGATTTCCCTGATAAGTCAGCATACCTCGATCGCCTTTTTCCAATTCACGAAAATCTCCCTGTTGCATTTGAAATTCCATCAAACTTCCATCTGTCATCTCAAATACAACGCGAAACCAAGGTACATGTGATTCAGACTGCATATGGGTATAGATTCCTTGCTTCTTTTCAACTACAGTCGCATCAACAGATTCAACTGCCGCACTGCTGTTATTGCCAAAACTTAACAACATTTTGGTAAATACAAACATCATGATTATGAGTGCTGCTATACAGATTATAAATGCCATCCTATTTCTCCATTCCAGATATTTCATCCTGGGTCTGACTTATATATTGTTCATGATAAAGATTCCGGTATTCCCTTGACGTTACTTTATATCTTTCACGAAATACCCTGTTAAATGTCCTTTGGCTCTCAACTCCTGCATCCAGGCAAATGTCTGTGATGCTCTTACCAGTACATTCCAATTAATCTCCTGCAAGTTTTGTCTACTTTTTCTTCCCATTTGGCAAGTAATATACGTCTTCTGATATTATAATGTGCTTGTAAGATAAAGAAAGGAGGAAAACGAAATGAAAAGATTTAAAGCATACGTCAACTACCTCATGAACTTCTATGCCAACTACTTCAGAATTTACCGCTATATGTAAAGGACATTCCTGCCATCACAGGAATGTCCAATACGGAAACCCAGTTTCAATGGTTTCCCTTATTATACTCTAATTTAGTTGCATTTGTACATGAACAGGATTCTCGAAAACATAGACAAAATTGAACAGAATTATGAAAATACTCTTACCAAGTTTTTTGATTTGTCCAATTAATAATCTCTGAATTTCCATACATCTGATGGAGTTGCATTTTTCATACTCAGCATTCTTTGAAGCTGCTCTTCTGTAAACCACAGATCGTGCAGTATTTTTCCGAAATATAGAGGCTAGATATCAGACCGCTTCATTGCAATTATAAACTGTTGATTTACCAAGATTATTTACATATACGGTAATCAAGTCGCCTTTCTTAAGATCCGGCTTTTCCCATACCAAACGGCTTTTATGATAATACACTTTATCATGATATGTAAAACTATATAAAATCCTGTATGGAATCTGTCTTCTATATCTTGTGTATTTTTGCAAATATACTTTTTCTACCAAGCCCTTCACTTTTGTACCATTTTCGATTAATTGTAAATGTAATTTATCAAGCTTTGCAGTATAAATTCCAAGAGCAGCACTTATTATACACATAAGCACTCCCGTTATAGAAAACACAGTTCCCAACATGTCTGGATTCTGAATGCCTGAGTTTACTGCTGGTTTTAATATCCCAAGAAAACTTAAGACACCGGAAACAAGAAAGAATATTCCTATCCAAAAGAAGATAACTCTCAATAAATCTTCTGTATAATTAAGTTTTTTCATATTTATTTTCTCCACAAGCATTCCATCAAAATTTTTTATCCTGTTTCAATCATATCTAATTTTACTTCAATTTAGTTAAATCCTCTAAATACATTTCTGTATGTCCACACTCTGGACAGACTGCAACTTTAACATCATCTATAGTTGTCGTTTTTTGTTTTTCATCTACATCTACAACGATCCCATAGCCACCGCCATTAACTTTAAGTCTTAAATCCGCTCTCATGACTGTTCCACACTTTTCACATTTTCTCATTGCTGTCCTCCAAATATATGTTTCGCTTTCCTATTTTTCTTACTATATAATAGCAGACAAAATATTAACCACTGAATGATCTACCGTTCATACGATGCAATGATTTCCTTACTATCCGCTATTTTATAATCAAGCGTTTCCAAATTACCAATCAAATCAAATGTCATATCCGCATTAACTTGCAATTCATCTTCAATCTTAACTGCAGACGGCTCAACTTTTAGAAATACTGTTAATCCATAAGGCTTCGTTTCAGACTGTATCTGTATGCTATCATAAGAATATCCTTCCTGATACTCTTGCCCACTTACAATATTTATAACATTCGAAGAATCTCCTACATAATCTGTCTTGTACTGTGACAGGTTAGGAATCTCGTACAGTTCTTCTTTTCTGCCACATGCAGAAAGCAATATTGCTGATACCGTAAATAAAATAATTGGAATTACTTTTTTCATCATGAACCAGCTCCTCTTCACACTTTGATATAAAACAGCCTGCCCAATGAACCAGAAACTGCCATATATTTGCTTCTTTATTTATAGATCAGCCTTTAAACAAACGAAGCATAAATCATAAAAATTTCTGCAATCAAAATAATTCCTAAAACACAATCAATCATCAGGTTATATTGACCAACTGTTAGCCAAGTCTTCGAATGCATCAGAACATACTTTATACTTTTTATACCACTCAAGATTGTAACAGTCAGAAGGAGTATCGGCATTAAAAAAATTTCTATCTTATTGCCAAAGTCATCTGCGACTCCATTCCCAGCAAAGTGAACGGGAATAATCTCCGGTAAGAAAAAGAAGCTTATTATTGCAATCGCAATGCCAGCGATGCAAATTCCCCATGTTAATTTCCTGCTGCTTATACCATCCATAACAGTGCCTCATCTGGAACGATATCTAGTAAATATGTTTCCTTAGAAGAAATTTTTTCAAGAAGTTTTTCCAGTAAATTTTCTTCCTTACCTTCTGCTATTGGCAGAAGTTCCTTATACAAAACCGTAGGAATTCCAATAGAATACTTTTCTTCCTCATATACGAGAGAGCCAAATGTCCAGTCTTCCTGTTCCTCTGGGCCTAATTCCACGATCAACTCAACAATCTGCAAATAATGACACATTTGTAGGAAACTTAAATTAACTTTTATCCGGCCTTCCTCGCCCTCTGGATCTTTTTCTATTATCTCTATTTTATCCTTTCCCGTTACGGTCATTACAATTTAAAGAATTGAAAATCTCAATATTCGTAAGAAACAATAATCTTTCTGCAGAAATCACAATTATAGGCAGCTATGCGGTCTCCAGATATCCTTGCTGCCAACTCTGGATCCGTATTTAACCGCAAACTCTCAGAGCCTTCTTTCCACTCCAGTCCTGCCCCTGCACCAACCGCATGCAACTGACCCTTGCGCATTTTTCCTTCACAATATGGACATCTCATATTCACGTCATCTCCTTTAAGTAGTTAAAGTTCCTCTTGTTACCGAGTATTATCCTGTTCCTGGATAGCTTGTATATCTTCTTTCGCATATAATTTTTGCCTAAATGTTCTTTTCTATTTTTTCTCGTTTCATACGTTCTTTCATCAATAAAACAAATTGAAAGGTCCATATTACACACGCTGCAAAACACCCGATTCCACTGTATAATAAATCTATGGCTGCACCGACTACAAATGGCAGTGCCATCCACATCATCCGATTTCCATATACTCTGCACATTTCTTTTTCATCATACTGTTTTCGTTCTTCCTTAGATTTCATATTATAGCCAGACAAAAATGCAGCGGCCTTTCCATTTGATTTTACAAAGCAGATTCCGAATAAAAACATAATCACTGCCATTCCCAAATCAAAGATAACACAGATTATCATTGCAGACACCTCACTTCCCGCTCTGGCTATCAAATAAAAAAAGCCAAACACAACAGTAAAACTTATTATGTTTGGCTAGGTCAACTTGTTATTTTTTTATCACTTCTTATGGTTGTATTATACTATATATTTCTCTATAGTAAAACAATTTTTTATATTATTTTTTATTTTAATATTATATTTCTACTATCATCAATTTTTCAGATATTTCCAACGCATAAACAATGCTATTAGCTACAATATTTCCGGAAAATTCATCATAGGTCTGTGTTGCCACAAAGAAACGGCGGATTTTTTTCTTTTACCGTCATGCGGCAGATAACCAATTCATTCTATTTTGAACTTCTTTTATGCTACCTGATGTCTGCAATAGGAATGAATTGCCAAGAATATAAACACAAATAATTCAATTCCTGCCGAAAGCAAAATAATCTGCGGTGTCCAGAAACTCATTCCACCGATATTCAGATAATTGAAATCTGCAAGCTGAGAAAGGAAAATGTTCTTCAAATCAATTCCGGCAGATGGAAGTATGGTAGAGAGCCATGTTGCTCCCATCGCCACATAAGCAAAAAGCGGCATGAGAAGAACTACAATAGAGATCAGCAAAACTGTCAATGTGTCTTTACATTTTGCAGACAGGAACAACGTACAGCTAACCGTTGCTAATACAGAAAGTAAGCCCACTGCTGCGAGAATTATCTGTAACTGCCCCAGATTGATGTTTGGCAGGTTAATGATAGAGTATCGCATCTGAAACGATGTTTTTAAGCAATCCGTCCCGAACGCTGCATGAAAAAGTATGCGCTGATTCCCTCTGCCACACTGCATATTGCTGTCATAATAAAATACTGTTCTTTAAGGTCCATCAGATGATATACATCATCTTCTGTCGCCTGTAGTCTCAAGGGCATCCATCCTTTCCGTCATGCCACGCTTATTTTATCCGGGGATTTCTTTTTTTCCTCTCGGCTTTTTATATAGTCTGTACATTCCCGGATGGTCTGTTCACACAGGTAATAAGAAAATTTCCCGATATGTGTGTCCTTTTCCCGGAGATTCAAACGGTTCTGAAGCCAGATATATGTGCTGTGTTTGGTCATATAACCATTTTTCCAGATTGCATCCAAAGCTCTGTGTGCTTCGATCCGCTTATTACGCAGATTGCTGTCAGCCATGGTTCCCATGGGACGCATACTTTTTTTGTGTGCCCCAATGTATGAATCACAGGAAGGATAGCCGCTGCATACATACAGGTATTTCTCCGGATCCAGGTTGTTATCCCCATAGACATAGGCTGCCGGCCTAAGTACCCCGGGTCTTTTGCAATATGGACAGTACAAGGTTTCCCGCATCTGTTTTTTCTTCTTTTTTGCCATCTGACGTCACTCCTTTCCATCTTTATCTCCGATGTTAAAGAAATCCCTTTTTCTGTGTCAACAGAATTCTTTGAAAATCATAAAAACATTTTCAGGAAGCTCTTTTGATAAGCCTTGTGATAATGCCTTCTGCCACTTCATAGTTGTCGTTGATGCGGGTCACCACAAATCCGATCTTATCTTTCTTTCCCGGAAGTGCGGACATATTGCAGGAATGTGCCACGGCATTGACTCCGATATCAAGGCGGATAAAATAGGTTCCCTTATAGACTTCCGTAATGATCCCTGTATATTTTCCCTGTTTATGGCATTTCCGGAGGTTATCTTTATTGATATTGGCTGTCGGACTCTTTGCATCCACTTCTATAATGATCTGGTCAACAGAGCTTGCTTCCACCTTATTGACCATGACCAGCACCAGATCACCTACCTGGAATTTTTCTCCGGCATCTACCATCCACTCCCAGGCCATGTCTCTGGCCCGGACAGATACTTCTACACCAAAGACTTCCAGGCGGACTGCTTTGGGAGCTACCGCGATCACCCTTGCTTCTACGATCCTGCCTTCATAGAGCATTGGTTTTTCTGTATCTTCCCCAAGGTAAAAAGTCTGTCTCTTTTTAAGCATTGCATCTTTTCTGGATGCTACAACGCTCCGGCTCTTGTTATCCAGATCTTTGATGATGAAATCAATATCACAGCCGAGCATGTTGTTAGCAATACGGACCTGACGGTTTAAGGTATCCGCGTTTTCACGCCCGTCTCCCTGAAGGTTGATCATCATTTCATTCATTGGGATAATGATCCGGAAACCATTAAAGTATGTAACAGCAACCATCCATCCACTCTCCAGTTTTTCAATGCCCCCAAGCTGGCCCGTCAGGATCTTTCTGGTACGATGTGCATTCAAAAGCTGATGCCATCTGGCTTCTTCCTGTTCCTCCATGCTTTCAACCTGCGCGTCTACATCGATTGTCAAAACACCATCGTAGACCGCACGCGGAACATCTTTTTCCCCGTTTCCCGCCAAAACTGTTTTTTTGGTATCCTCCATATACTTCCTCCTGTTCTTATTTATTTTTCGTCTTCTCTGCTCCATCCAGAAAACTCCTTTTCCTCCGGCACTCAGGAAAGACAAAAGAAGACACAAAAAAAGCAGCCCGTTTAAAGCTGCTTTCTTCATGCCTTCTTTTTACAGATACCATTCTATAATACATGGAATTCTATGTCAATATTACCTCGATTGCAATAGTGTCGCATATTAGTTCCTTTTATGAAGCCTGTACGACAGAAGGATTTGGTAACACTAAGAACTGCCAGATTCCTGTGTCCTTATAGAAAATTCCATCTCATATGTAATTGTTTCATTATATAGTGTTTATTTCTTCCTCTTAATCGTCCCCAATAAGACAACCGACCTTCTTGTACATTTTTAAACTATAGATATTACGGAACAGTTGCAGTAGATATATATTTTTTCAAATAGCTGAAGGATAATACCTGATTATCTGTTATTTATATACATAATACATATTGAATTTTAGTAAAACTAGAGGATACATAAAAATGCCATTAACCAAAGAACAATTTCTTAAACAATTAAATTCTGATTGTTATTTCTCCACATACTCTTCTGCCATATGTACTGCCATAGCACCATCTGCCACTGCTGTTACTATCTGACGAAGTAACTTTGTTCTGACATCTCCTACAGCATAAACACCCGGAATACTCGTTTCAGTGTTTTCACCTGCCACAATATATCCTTTATTATCCAGTTCTATCTGATTATCTAAAAAATCTGTTGTCGGTTTTCTTCCTATACTCACAAACAGGCCGTCACATTCTATAATGTTTTCTTCTCCTGTAACTGTATCTTTCAACCGCACACCAGTCAATCGTTCTCCATAAATCAGTTCATTTACTGTATTGTTCCATCGAAACTCTATATTTTCAGTTTTCATCAGCTGGTCATGGTAGATTTTCGTTGCACGTAATGTATCTCTTCGATGAACAATGATGACTTTCTTAGCAATTCGACTTAAAAGAACAGCATCTGATACAGCAGAATTTCCACCACCAACAACCACCACGATCTTATCTTTATAAAACATACCATCACAGGAGGCACAATAAGCAACCCCATGACCTATCAATTCTTTTTCTTTAGCAAGGCCAAGTTCTCTTGGATTTGCTCCAGTAGCAATCACTACTGTTTTCCCAATATAAATTCCCGAACTAGTTTCTACTCTCTTAAGCTTTCCTGTTAAATCCATATTATAAACTTCAGCATATTCACTTTTAGCATCAAATTTTTCCGCCTGTTTTTGCATTTTCTCTGCCAATGAAAATCCGTCAATTCCATTTTCAAAACCAGGATAGTTATCAATCTGCCAGGTCAATGACATCTGACCACCTGCAGATAATTTTTCTATAACAATTGTATCAAGTCCTGCTCTGGCTGCGTATAATGCTGAAGTATACCCTCCAGGTCCTCCCCCTACGATAATCATATCGTAAACATGATTTTCATTCATACAGCAGTCCTCCTTTTATTTTTCCAATGCTTCATTAATAAAATTCTCTATCATTATTTTTGATTCAGGTGCAACAATAGAATCTATTGCCTTTCCATTTCGATATAAAACCAGCGTAGGAATCACCTCAATCTTTTCAGCTTCTGCAATCTGCGGTTCTTCATCAATATTTACTTTTCCAGCAACAAGAATATCGCTGTATTCTTCACTTATTTTTTCATAAGCTGCTCCAATTCTACGGCAATAACCACACCAAGGTGCCCAGAAATCAACCAAAACCGGTTTTTCCTTATGAATTAATTGTCCAAACTTTTCTTTATTTATATTTATAGATGTCATATTTTTCAACTCCTTCTCCTATTTGAACTTAATATACCCCAAATAAGTGCTTGCTTCCGTGATGATATCACAGAAAAGATAATTTACTTTATTACACTTCTTTTTATTTCTATTTATGGCATATGCCAGTTATATAATTGACGCATCTAAAAAAAGCAAGTATACTATGTTCGTAAAGGAGATAACGGTTATGAACTTCGAAAATTGTTTTCCACTATGGAATGACTTAAATACAGCACAGAAAAAACTAATTTCAGACAATTTAATCACACGGGATGTAAAAAAAGGAACGATCATTCACAATGGAAACCTGGACTGTACTGGATTATTACTGGTTAAATCCGGGCAGCTTCGAACTTACATACTTTCAGATGAAGGACGGGAGATTACACTTTACCGTCTGTTCGATATGGATATGTGTCTTTTATCCGCCTCATGTATCATGCGGTCTATTCAATTTGAAGTAACCATTGAAGCAGAAAAAGATACGGATCTTTGGATCATCCCTGCTGAAATCTATAAGGGCATCATGAAAGAATCTGCTCCTGTCGCAAACTATACCAATGAGTTAATGGCTACCCGTTTTTCTGATGTCATGTGGCTGATTGAACAGATTATGTGGAAGAGTTTGGATAAGCGTGTTGCTTCATTTCTTTTAGAAGAAACATCCATTGAAGGAACAAATGAACTGAAAATCACTCACGAAACTATCGCAAACCATCTTGGTTCCCACAGGGAAGTTATCACTCGAATGCTTCGATACTTTCAAGGCGAAGGACTCGTCAGACTCTCTCGCGGCAAAATAGCAATCCTTGATTCGAAAAGACTGGAAACACTACAAAGATCATAAAACGTTTTTTTCTCTAAAGAATCCTCCATTTATCAGAATTATGAAAGTCATTCTAATAAATGGGGGATCTTTTTATACTACAATCAAACTATAAAAATATTTTATTTATTTCTAATAATCCATACCACATGCATATGATCTTTCAATCAGTGCATGGTCATTAGCCACTGCATCATAAAAGCGGAATCCACCTGAAAAGTTGTATGTTTCATATCCATTTCCTTCCAAAATACGGCTTGCAATATAACTGCGTAGCCCACTCTGGCATATCAGGTAAACGGGCTTTCCCTTCTCAATTTCATTGATACGTTCCCTTAGTTCATCTACAGGAATGTTTTTGAATCCATCCATATGCCCCCTGTTAAATTCACCTACAGTTCTCACATCCAGCAACACAACACTTTTATCTCTAGAAATCTTATCCATATCTTCCAGATGCCATTGTTTTAAGGTACCTTTTGCTATATTGTCTATCATGAATCCTGCCATATTTACAGGATCCTTGGCAGAGGAATAAGGCGGTGCATATGCGAGATCCAAATCCTTCAGCTGGGTTGCCTTCAGCCCTGCATGAATTGCTGTTGCCAGCACATCAATACGTTTATCAACTCCTTCATATCCAATAATCTGAGCACCAAGCAAACGATAGGTCTCTTTTTCAAAAACCACCTTCATGGTCATCACTTTTCCACCAGGATAGTAACCGGCATGACTCATAGGAGAAAGAATTACTGTATCTACCTCTAATCCTGACTTTTTGGCATTGGTTTCATTGATACCTGTAGTGGCTGCTGTCATATCAAACACTTTTATAACGGAGCTTCCCTGACTGCCCAGGTAACGACTATCACCGCCACAAATATTATCAGCGATGATTCTGCCCTGTTTATTGGCTGGTCCTGCCAAAGAAATCAGCGCATCATTACCCGTAACATAATGTTTTACCTGAACTGCATCACCTGCAGCATAAATATCCGGTACAGAAGTTTCCATTCTGTCATTCACTACAATACTTTCCTTGATGCCAAGTTCCAGACCGGCTTCTTTTGCTAATACTGTGTCTGGTGTGACTCCGATTGCCAGAACTACCATATCAGCCTGAAGGGATGGATTATCTTTCAACAGGACCTCCACTCCGGTGTCTTTTTCTTTAAATCCTTCTACTGTATAGCCCAGTACCAGTTTTATCCCATGTTTTCTCATTTCATTATGGATCATGGATGCCATATCCGGGTCAAAAGGGTTCATCAGCTGCTTAGGCCGCTGGACAATCGTAACATCCATGCCAAGCTCCCTTAAATTTTCTGCCAGTTCCAGACCAATAAAACCACCACCTGCCAATACAGCCGATTTTGGATGATTCTTATTTATATATTCCTTTATCCGAAAAGTGTCTTCTACAGTACGAAGTGTAAAAAGTTTATCAATACCTACTCCGGGAAGTCTCGGCTGTGTTGGCTTTGCACCTGGAGAGAGGATCAGCTTATCATATTTTTCTTCAAATATCTCACCATTCTCTAAATTTTTCACTGAAACCGTTTTACGTTCCGGATGTATGGAGATAACTTCATGATGAATTTTCATGTTAATACGGAAGCGTTTAAAAAAACTCTCTGGTGTCTGTAGTGTAAGTTCTTCCGGGTCTGTGATCACGTCTCCAATATAATATGGAAGTCCACAATTTGCATAGGATATGTATCCGGATCTTTCAAACACAGTAATTTCAGCATGTTCATTCAGTCTGCGTATTCTTGCTGCGGCTGTAGCTCCTCCGGCTACACCTCCTACAATTATTACCTTCATCTTATTTTTCCACCTTTCCTGAGTAAGCTACAATGCCACCGATATTATTTACTTTAGAATATCCCATTCGTTGCAGTATCCCAGTTGCCTGGCGGCTTCGTGAACCGGAATAACAGTATACAAACAGTGGGATATCCTTATTCTTCGCTACAGAAGCAATATTGTCAAGTTGCTGCAACGGCACATTTTTACTTTCTGGTATATGTCCTTCCTGATATTCCTGCGGTGTACGTACATCCAGCAGAACTGCATCATCAGTCCTTTTATATTCTTCTATGCCTTGATTAATATTCGACTGTTTAAAGAGATCAAAAAATCCCATTAGCACACCCCCCCCTAAAGCATTTCTAAAATCGCATTCTTAGGTCTCGCCCCTGAAACCTGCTGTACAATCTTCCCATTCTTCATAACCACTAAAGTTGGAATGCTCATAATACTGAACTTATTTGCCAGTTCAGGCTCTTCATCTACATTAATCTTTCCAACTTTAATATCTCTACGCTCACTTGCAATCTCCTCTACAATAGGTACTACCATACGGCAAGGCGCACACCAAGATGCCCAAAAATCTAAAAGAACGGGTTTATCGGAATTCAGTACTTCGTTCTGAAAATTATTTTTATTGATATTAATAGCAGACATTTTACAGTCCTCCTTATCTTTCTCTTTTTGTAGATTTATTATAGTCTTAATTTCATTTATTTTCCGTGATTACATCACCATACCTCATTAACTTAACTTCTTGCCATACCATCTACACTTAATATAACACCTGTAATGTAACTCGCCTCATCTGAAGCAAGAAACACAAACGCGTTGGCAATATCTTCTGGCTGTCCAAGACGACGCAATGGAATTCTTTCAATCATAGGTTCGATAACTTCCTTTGGCACGGCCTTCATCATATCAGTTTCTGTAATCCCAGGTGCAACAGCATTAACACGAATACCTTTAGGTCCTAGTTCTCTTGCTAATGATACAGTCAATCCGTTTACTGCAAACTTCGATGCCGGATAAGCAAACCCACTTGGCTGTCCCGAAATACTCACCATGGAAGAAGTTGAGAGAATGACCCCCTTGCCTCTTGCCACCATACATTCTGCTGCTACACGAGTAGTATTAAATACTCCTTTTACATTTAGATCCATGACTTTATCAAAAGTCTCCTCTGTATAATCCATAAATGAGGTGTTTTCTGAAATCCCTGCATTATTTACCAGTATGTCGACACATCCATATTTTTCAGTTGCCTCTTTAAAAGCCTTTCTGACAGACTCCATGCTTGCCAGATTTGGACTAATTCCAGCAACTATTGCATTGGGATATTTTTCTTTTAATTTATCTACAGCAACATCTGCCGATTCCTGTGAACTTGCTGCCAACACAACTGAAGCACCTTCCTTCAAGAATTTATCAGCTGTAGCAAATCCTATACCACGGCTTCCACCCGTAATGATTGCAACTTTATCTTTTAATCTCATTTAGACTACCTCCTTACTTAGTTTCTAACTACATTATAAGCAAAAGGTAGATTATTTTCTGTGATATCATCACAAAATATCGCAATAAAAAACCCTGTTGCTCACGCACCAGGGTTTTGGTTTATCCATCTGTATTTAACACAAGATTAGGCTTCTATTCAACTTCTGAAAACTGATCTTTTCCAACATTACATAATGGGCATTCAAAATCTTCTGGAACATCCTCCCACTTTGTTCCTGGTGCAATACCACCTTCAGGATAACCTTCCTCTTCATCATATTCCCATCCGCAAACGTCACATACATATTTCATTAGTTTATTCCTCCTTATAAATATATTAATACACAGCATATATTACTGTTGTATCTGAATTATTTTGTAATCTTAGCACGAAAGTCAAGTGTTTTTAGCATTTCCAGAGTCCATGAAGATTGCAGTATGCGTATACTTCTTCTACATATTCTCCATCACAGAGGCAGAAATCCGCAATAGGTTCCTGTCCTGGAATTAGCTGTTTTCTATAAATACCCTGATTTGTATTTAGTGTAATCCATTCAATGAAATGATTATCAAGCATTGGATGTTTTATTTCACCGACCACAACATGTACATGCTGTTTGTCCACTGTATATACAGGTACATGCTTCTCAACAGCAGCATCTGTCACTCCAGCTTTTAACTCATGCATAGCCTCTCCGCAACACATTACTGGTACGCCTTGATCCTTTAACATTTCAATAATGTTTCCACAATGATTGCATACATAATATTTTACTTCCATCTTTTTTATCTTCCTATGTTTAAAATTTAAAATCCAATTGTTTCTATAACTTTCTTCAAAGCATCCGTCGATTCTTAAACTTTAATGCTTCTTTACCAACCGATGCAGAACCAACAAAGCCACAGCCTATCATTACTGCTTTTTTTAATAATCACTTTCTTCTTTGTAATAATCTCCTTCTCTTTAATAGTTCTCTTCACGTATTTCGAAATAACTCTGTGGATGGTTACATACTGGACATATCTCAGGTGCCTTTGTTCCTACCACAACATGTCCACAGTTACGGCATTCCCATACCTTAACTTCACTCTTTTCAAACACCTGTGCAGTTTCAATATTCTTAAGAAGTGCACGATATCTCTCTTCGTGGTGCATCTCAATCTGTTTATTGTCAATAGATAATAGTAATAATTACTATTATTATAATAATCAATATTACTGATTACCTTTTATTTAAAATAATCATTCAATCATCATTTTTTCCGTTCAAAAACATATTCTGCATCTGATGATAAATCAGAGCGGAATGAATAGCCTAGTCTATCAAATTTCTTAATATCCTCAGGATTTTCAATTCTGTTTTCAGCCATGAACCTAACCATTTCACCACGGGCCATCTTAGCATATGTACCTTTTGTCACCAGTTTATCTCCTGATAACTCACAAAATGTAATCGTAATGTATCTATCCTGTCGTGTCAGATATTTTTCTATGCACTTAGAGTATTCTTTCGATGCCAGATTGATTATAATCCTGCTGTTATCAATCACTGAGCGGTATAATAAATCTCCCCAGTACTCATACAGATTTTTTGTTTCTCCTATTCCAACCTTCGCCTGCATTTCCAAACGATAAGGTGTCACACCATCCCTTGGTTTTAGCACACCATAAAATGCAGATATTATTCTCAAATGATTTTGTACATACTCGAATTGACTGTCCTCAAACACGGATGGAGCCATATATTGAAAAGCAATTCCTTCATATGATAAGACAGCTGGGGTAAGTAAATGATAAAGATCCATGTTTTCCAATCTATTGAAGTTCTGTTCTGTAATTTTGTCATTACATTTCCAGATAGTCTTCAGTTCTTCTTTTGACTTACTTTTCAACCAACTTTGTATCTCTGTCGTCTTTTCAATAAATTCAGGCAATCCATCCGGCGCTATGCTGTCAGTATCTGTAATCATCTTTTTAGCAGGGGATAATATTATCTTCATTAATCTAATTCCTTGAGCATATTTTCAGGATCATCTGCAGCCTTGACTTTATCATTTGCCTTTATAATAATCCCCTGTTCATCAATAAGATATGTGGTTCTTACTACTCCCATAGAGACTTTGCCATAATTTTTCTTTTCTTTCCATACATCATATGCTTCAATAACTTTCCGCTCTGGATCTGCTAAAAGTGTAAATGTCAATCCATATTTTTCCTCAAATCTCTTATGAGAGGATACAGAATCCTTACTGACTCCAAGAATAACTGCTCCTTTTTCGGTAAACTGAGGGTATCGCTCAGAAAACCCACATGCCTGTTTCGTGCATCCCGCTGTATTATCCTTGGGATAGAAATATAAAATCACTTTTTTTCCTGTATAATCCGATAATCTATGTATTTTCCCATTTTGATCTGGCAACTCAAAATCCGGTGCCTTAACCCCTACTTCCAACATTATTTATCCCTCCCTTTCTGTATCTTTCTCTTTATTCGCCTTTTTCTTCCTATTCCCGGTAATCATTTTATGACCTGTATATATCGCCATTACCATACATAACATAGAACTTAAAGCAAAGTATTTGTGACTTGATTTTTGCTTTTTATATCCAGTGTAAAAAGTCCCAAGCATTGTGATCAATGCTCCTACTGACCAATATTTATGTGCTTTCATGTAATTCCTCCATTTTTTCAGTGTATTCAATTCTAATTATACGCTACCATATTCCTATGTCAATTTGATAATAGAGCATTCCTATAAATTTTTTTAAAATATCATTGTCAAAACTATGTATTGTTATCCTTTAATTTTTCTTTGAAATAATTGACAAAAAGCTTGCTTTCAGGAGATTACTATTTAATCTCTTTTCCATCTATATATAGTTGAAATTTATCAGGATTATTGACAACATCATAGTCCTTTCCGTATTCTACAGGTCTATATTCGGCTGTCATTACCGATTCCCCGTCTTCAATATCCTCTTTCCATAAATAGATGTTCATATCAATGCTCGTCGCATATCCTCTGTCTGTGGAGAATTTTGTCGAATGAAAAGAGACTTTACAACTTAAAATTGGATAAAAAGGACAAAAAAAAGAAGAGCTGCTTGCTCTTCCCATATAGTAGTAGTAAAATAATATGTCATGCCAGCGCAATATATTACCTAGAATATCGCTATAACAGGAAAGGGGCTGCATTGTGACAGCCCCTAATTTACTTCATCACGTTGTCTACATTCTGAGTGAACTCGTTCCCTGGTTTATTTTAGCATCGGTCTGGATTTTGTTTCATAAAGATAAATTTTGCCACAGAGCGGTCGTATGTTTTAATGTGTCCAAACAGCCAGTCGATTACATTTTTCTGTACAAGTTCACTGAACCGATCTGTTGGTCCTTCATACTCCTGAAGGTATTCATACAGTTCTTGAATTGTCTTTTTAAACTCTTCATGTTTTTCATAATGTTTTTCACGCTCTGGATAACCGGATTTTTCCTGAAGCTTTTCCTCTTCTTTGAAATGAAAGTCAGTATATTCATCCAGATAATCCAGCATTTTGATTGCTTTTACTTTGCTGTCGCCATTTTGACAGGCAGTTACAAAGTTCTGGATACGGTCAATCAATTCTTTGTGCTGTGTATCGATTGTTTTATTTCCTGTTACTAAATTGTCATCAAAGGTAATGTTTAAATCGTAAGTCATAATTTGACCTCCATTTCTTTTATATGTTCTCTTAGGCTCTTTTAATGTCTGGCAGTTTCGTACCTGCATTTTCTGCTTAGTCTTCTACAGGAACGAAAACATCTTTTCCTAATCCGCAGATTGGGCATGTCCAGTCATCTGGAATATCCTCAAATGCAGTTTCTGGAGCGATACCGGCGTCTGGATCTCCTACTGCCGGATCATAAATATATCCACATGGTTCACATTCATATTTTTTCATAGTCATTTTCCATTTTCAATGTCGATTTATTTTTGTTACCAAGTTCCTAGCAATTTTTCTAACACTTTGTTTCTTGTATATCTGTATTATACATGATAATTATTCTTTTGTCAATAATAGTAATTATTATTATTTTTGCACTTAGCATAAACTGATATTTGAATTGCACATTTACATATTGTATATATCATGGGAATAGTTGAATAAAAAAATGAACTCTATTCATTAAAGACAGAGTTGCTGGAAATTATTTCTCTCCAACAACTTTCTTCGTCTTTAAGTCCTTGAAACACAATACTGTCCCATCAGGTTCATCCAACTGTTATATTTATTCTTTTCACACACCTTTCGACAAATTTCATTTTCCATCAATACACAGAACATCTTATCATAATCAAATGCCCAAACAGCACCATTCACATGGTTTTCCACTGCTTTCTGATCTATGTACTTTAAACGTGTGACCATTTTTTCAATTTCTCCATTTCTCAAGTTACCGATATTTTTGCAGATAAACCGAAAGAAATTCAACGTTGCATATTCGTCATGCCAATGGAACTCTTCTGGATTGTTTTTAATTTTACTGGCTCGCTGCTGTTCTTTGATTATTTGATCAGCTACACCTTTCATCGAATCTTCGTATCTCATATTACTCACCTACTCTTCCTCAACGCCCAGTGACGGTTTAAATCTTTTATCCTTTGCCTGCGGTACCACGATCTCGTAAAAATAAAATCCTAAATATCCAAGTGCCTGCTTCTTCATTTTATAAAAAGAAGTCCTGCCTATTCCTAGCTCCTGCTGTACTTCCACATCTGTCTTATTATAATGACTGCAAAAACAGGAATGAAGGATTTCACTGAGCATCACACCATTCGGTGCATAGAACTTCACCAGTGTCATTCCACGATAGATCATATCAGACAAGCCATAAATGATCATCAGGTTATTCATTTCCCGGTGCATCTTTGGCACATTCAGCTGATTGTTATAAATGCTCAGATAACTCAATGCATATGCCATATCTTCATTGATTTTCTCCTGGCACTCCATATCCAGTTCTTCCAATACAACTGGTTTTCTAAAATCAGTTTCTGGTAGCTTGTCATCAGTTCTTTAATATCAGTATAATGTCTTAATCCTGTGCATGACTTGCCATATGGAAGGTAATTTCTTTCACTGATTTAATTGCATAATCTCTGTCTGTCATCAGTTTCAAAATCTCCTTATCATCATCACACTAACTGGCGGTCTTTCAGACCAGTTCGCTTTCCCCATGATTTTGATGGGAAGCAATTACTTACTACAACTTGCAGAAGCGGATATCCAAAAGGCATTGTGGGAGCTGCCTTTGCTGACCGAAATCCATCTTCTTATGTAAAACCTGCAGGAATATAAAGGGAAAGTGACTATCCCTGCCGATTAATAATCCAAATAATATCGTCTATACCAATCTCTCCTTATTTTTCAAAGCATCTGTAAAATCGTTTTCTATCATTTGGTTATAAAGTCTCTTCTGCGCCAGTTCATCTGTATAATACGCATAGTCATGATTATAATCTTCCATAACTGTTTCTGCCGCCATAGATGCATAATCACATATGGTAGCTATTGAAAGATTCTTATCTATATTTTTGTAAATACCATATTTAATCTTTATTTCTTTAATCGGAGCATTCTCTACAAACTCATTAATAACATTGTCCATTCTCCGATGATCCAGCTCACAATCATCACTTAATAAGCAGAGAAAAGATGCTTTTTCTTTTCTCACCGGTGCTGCTCAAGTTCATAATGCCTAACTCATCTAATCTTATATCTGAATCCTCACTTGCAAACGCAAACACTATTTTTTCGAATGTATCTGCATTTCCAATTCTTGCACATTTCATACGATAACGCAAAGTATCATTACCATTTTTTATCCTGTAATGTATTGTGAACTGTGAGACCAGTTGCAGTTGTTTGCATATATTATTAAAATCCGTAGCAACCAGCATTTTATTTCTGTCTTCTTCAAATACATTGGTCTCTATATACTTCTGTATTACGGTTTCATATGTTTTTTTTCTCGTTCATTAATTCATCTAACTCTGTGTTTTCATTTAGATGTCTATAAATCTGAATGTACTGATCTTGACGATTTACGCAATATATACTACTAAACTCATTCCCCAAAATGTTAATAATATCCGTAATCAGCATTTTTCCCCTTACTCTTCATTTACATATCATTTTATTGTAATCTCTTGATCTTTTTCAAAGATACTTTCGCTGTTGTTCCAAAGTTTCCATGTCTCTCTTTCTTTAAAATACAACGAAAAGTGAACTCTTATGTACTTGAAGAATCTGAAATACGATTCCTCCCTGTAAATATCAATCTGTTCCACAAAGCAAGTGACATGCTCCCACCACTTAAATCTTACGATTTTGAAGTGGGGGCTTCCTGCTCGATTACCCTTTAGGGCAAAGCTAAAACAGGCTATCCCCGCGTGTCCCGCGGTTTTGTTTTTTATGTTTATCCGGTTACGGATTTTTTTCTTGTGCCGTCAGGCACATTCTTTATAGATTCTTTTTCCTTCTTCACGGATGTTGACTGCTGCATTCACATCCCGGTCCATCCTATTTCCACATTCACAAACATACATTCTATCCGACAATGCCAGTTCCTTTTTCTTATGTCCGCATACACTGCAGATCTTACTGGATGCAAAATAACGGTCTACTTTTATAAGATGTTTTCCATATTCTTCCAGCTTGTATCCCAACATGAACAGAAACTGCCCGTACCCGTTATCCTGCACACCTTTCCCAAGGTGCAGCCCTCCGGACATTCCCTTCATATTCAGATCTTCCACACATACTGCATCATATCTTTCCGCAAGCTCCCTACTGAGCTTATGCTGGAAATCTTTTCTCTGGTTCTTTATCTTTTCATGACATAAAGCTACCCTTTTTTTCTGTTTCTGATAGTTCCGGCTTTCTTTTTCACAGTGGGAGAGCTTTCTCTGTTCTCTTGCAAGTTTTTTCTCTGCTTTTCTGTAAAACATAGGGTACCCGGCTCTTTCTCCTGTAGAAAATACACACATTCCCTGCATGGCAAAATCGATCCCAAGAAATCTCTCTGCCGGTCTTTTTTCCACTGTTTGGTTCTCACAGCAGAACAAAAGGCTGGCAAAATATTTCCCGGATGGCTCACGGCTCACAGTTACAGACTTCAGTTTCCAGTCTGATGGAATCTGACGGTGAAGTTTTATCCTTATGACGGACATCTTTGGAAGTTTCAGATGGGTATCCTGCAAAAGGATATTTCCGTTTAGTGCATTGGTCGTATATGAATTTCTTGCATGCTTCTTTGATTTATAACGTGGAAATCCGCAGGCTGGTTCCCGAAAAAACTTCCGGAACGCACTTTCCAGATGCAGTTGCGCATTCGCCAGGGCAAGGGAATCCACCTCCTTCAGCCATGGATATTCCTTTTTATATCCGGCCGGTGTGTTCCGGAGCATCTTTTTTTCTTTCTGGTAATAGCTGATCTTATCTGCAAGCATCTGGTTATAGATAAAGCGGCTGCAGCCGATTGTTTGCTCTATCTGAACTCTCTGCTCTTTATTTGGATAAATCCTTATTTTTACGGCGCGGTTCATTCTTCTCACCCTGGCTTTCTATATACTGCCGTATCGTTTCAATCGTTGCTCCGCCTGCACTGAGCAGACCGAAGATCTGACCCCAGAATGCATCTTTCATGGTCTAACTCCATTATATTTATCGTCCTTTTTCTTATATCGACGGATATGTATTTATGAACTAATTGTTCTTTTTCAGTATACTACATCAGGGAAGGGAGAACGAGTGTTTCTTTTATACTATAGAGATTTTTTTGAGCAGATATGCTCAGATGTGCAATTCATCTCACCACCTGAAGAGGTGGGAGAATTCTTGCTACATTTGTTAAAATTTATTCTTCTCAGTGGTCTTAATATATAGTTTATCAAAATATAGAAGAAATGGATATATATTTTCTTTTAATATTTTTCTAAAAAAGCTTTATTTTATCACTCTCCAGTCACCGGACGCATCATGGAAAGCAGCTCCTTCCGGTAATGATCGGCCTTTTCCTGATTGCCCTGTTCTTTCCGTACCATCTTTGTGATTCCCGGATACTGTCCTGGGAAGCTTTCCAGCATGATACCATCTCCATAGATCAGGTAAACATCTCCGTCTGTCATATCTTCCTCTGTCAGCTTCTTTCCATTCTCATCCGTAAGCTTATCCGGTATCGTTCCGGAGAAAATCGTGTCCGTGTCCAGATCCGCAAAATACCAGCTGTTATCATCTGGATGAAAATACACTGCTGTCATCGGCTTTTCCCCGCATCCCGCCAGACAGAACATAACAAGTACCGCCAGCATCACGATCCATTTTTTCATTATTCCACCTCCTAGTCTCTGTCAGTATTTGATTATTTCGACTTCACACCGTGCTAGCACCATGAAAAACATTAATATTACTGACTTCTACAATGTTTTTTATCTGGCACTACCATTAGTGGGAGATTTTTAATATAAATTTAATTGATCGTTGGAAGTACTTCCATAACCTGATCAATTACTTCCACAATTCTCTGTATATCCATATTTTCTTTTACATCAGAACTATCATTCACGTTCAAACCATCTTGCCAGTCCTGGACAATCGATACTGCCGGGATATTCACTAATGCAAACGGATAATGGTCACTGTTGGTTGCCATTGTCAGGAAAAATCTGTCACTGGGTGTAAATAGTTCTGACATACTGTTTTTATTTAATTCTGCCAGTTTTTTCAATCCCTCATCATCATATTCCGCATTGTCTGGTCTTTTGTTTCCTTCGATCATCGCCATATAACCCAGATCACTTTTTTCTGCAATAGTATCAATATTTATTACTCCGATGATCTGTTTCCGCTCGTCCTCCGTCAGCTTACCAACATACCATCTTGAACCCAGCATATATTTCTCTTCGCCCGAGAACAGGATGAATTTTATATTATACGGTATCTCTGTATCTTTTAAAATCCTTGCCAGTTCAAGCACTGCTGCCACTCCGGAACCGTTATCATTGGCGCCCACCGAATCTTCTGCACTGTCATAATGGGCACTTATGATCAGATTTTTTGTAGTATCAATAGATGAGTTTTTTGTCACAATGATATTTTCACCAATGCCGTCAACAATTGCATCCTCGGCTGTTGATGCCAGAAACACATCCGCCTGCGAGGAATGCCTTATTGCATTCTCATTGTTTTCATCGTTATATTCGAATTTCTGGTATTCTATATTGTCATATCCCAGATTGCCAAAATATTCACTAATATATTCTTTTACATTCTGTATTGCATCAGAATTTATTGGACGCGGTTCAGAAGTGATTTCATCGATGATCTGTTCAATATTCTGTTCCAAAGGCTCTATTATTGTACCGTTCTGGGTAACACTCTCCGCCATTGTCTGAATTGGTGCTATTAATGATATAACCATAATTAAGGCAATTGTAATTTTTTTCATTTGTGAGCTCCCTCATTTTACCAAGTATTAATCAGTATTTTTATCCAATAACTTTCCATGCAGAACCATAGGCT
Source organism: Blautia sp. 2227st1_G12_2227SCRN_220401 (assembly GCF_039062885.1). Classification (NCBI taxonomy): domain Bacteria; kingdom Bacillati; phylum Bacillota; class Clostridia; order Lachnospirales; family Lachnospiraceae; genus Blautia; species Blautia sp. 2227st1_G12_2227SCRN_220401. Next base: position 156,867 of record NZ_JBCLNI010000001.1, read on the forward strand.
ACAACGAAAGCTTTTTTCCATACCATAAGCATTATCATGTGATATACTTCTGCCAATTAAATCTCAGATTTTGAAAAAGGAACAGACATTGATAAATTTACTTAGTTCCATTCTGGGCTATGCACGGAACATTACAACCACATGATCAAAAAGCAGTAAATCTGATATTCAAATGTACATTGTGATCCTTTTTTTAACAAAATAAGCTTTTTTATCATTTATGTTATCAACTGATACTATTATACCATGAACTGCAGCACCAACCAAGTGTTCTTTTTTGCTTTTACAATTCATTGCACATCTGCAGAGGAAGGAGAATTCTTGCTATATATTAATATTATGTTAAATTCCTGAAAGTATTTTCTTTGCGTTCTCCAGGTTATTTTTTCCATTTATTTTTAGATATACTTTACTGATCTCAGAAGGCTCTCCTATTTCTCTGCAGAGATCCTGTGCCTGGGAAATGGGTATGTAGATTTCGTTGCCTTCTATTACTACAGCGGCTTTACAGGGCATATATGAGGTTTGCGGTTCTCTTGCGGAATTGCTGGATAAGGTAGTAAGATCATCTGTGGCTTTGGAAGTATCCTTCTCTTTTTCATCCAGGGAATAAAAAATATTCAGGTTTTCACCCATCTCTAAAAATTTTTCCTGTTGTTTTTTTGAAATGGCATGATTATTATAGTCTTTCATATCCCGTAGGGAACCATTTCCCAGCAATAACAACGGCATCTTCCCCAGTTCATTCTGAGTTGGATTTTTTCCAAACGCATTCATATCAATTCCTGAAAAAGTCGTTGTTTCCGTATAATCTTCAATTTTGATGACAACCGGGACTTCTATGACTGGCCAGATTTCTTTTATACCTTTTATCTTCTTCGCTTTCTGCAAAAAATCTTCATCATAAGCCAGATCTCCAAGTGGGAGCAACACAGTAAATTGCCGTTTTTCTTCTTTCATGCCTGCCAGCAGCATTCCTAATAATGTAAGTATCAATGCCAGCAGAAGTATGACTAATAAGGTAAAGCTGTCTATTTTTTTTCTTTTCAATGAGAAGCCGCCTTCCTCGCTTCTTCAAGAAGGATATTTTTCTTATGAAGCTTTCTGACCAGAATCAGGATTATGGAAATAAGCAGTACTGCAACAACTGCAGCTATGGAATACCACCAGTTATTGGTTTTCTCCTGGTCATCTTCAACCTTTAAAGTTTTTATCTGGGTTTCTTTGATTTCAGAATCAAATTTTATTTCTTCCTCATATGATTTGCCATCTGCATCCTCATACGTAAGAATTAATTGACCTGCACATTTTCCTGTTTTTCCTTTTACATATATGCGAAGACTTCCTTGGGATAAATCTCCGGCCTCTATGGTCCCTAAGAATGCAGTATCGTTTGAGCTTAATTCATCAGCCTTTAAGCTGACACTTGCATTGTATATTTTGTCTCTTCCGAGATTCATTGCTTTTACCGGGATCTCTACTGTATCCATAGTGTATAAAACAGATGGAATATCTGAAGCTTCCAGCTTAACACGAACCGGTTGGATGATCTGAAAAGACAGTAATTCTGTACCGGTAGTTGCCGTTGCTTTCGAATCTTCATAATCCAGAGAAAAAGTAATGACAGCCTGGCCAGGATCACAGTTTTCTGTTATAGTAATCATCTGTTCCAAAGTAATTGCTTCACCAGGAGCCAGGACTTGTACATAAAAAGAGTTTTTCTCAAATTCGATTCCTTTGTTCTCTGTAGAAAGGGAAATTTTTAAACCAAATACATTTTGACTGCAGCTTTTATTTCGAAATGTCAGCGACATTTCTGTTGTAGAACCAGCCTCCAATCGTCCACCTGAAAGATTGCTGTCTTCTAATAATACCTGCGGTTTATGTAATATTTTTTCACTTGATGAGTCTGATGTTGAATTACCTCCTCCCCCACCGCCCGAATACCCTCCGTTGTCTATAACCGGATCTGTTATCTGCGGGGCGTCACCGTCCTCCGGATTATCACTGTCTATTACAACATGAAAAGGATTCGATTTAGAACCATCACCAAAGTCATCTCCTGATGTAAAAATATCCGGATCCGGATTTTCTTTATCGGTATCAGCTTTATCAGGAGTCTTTTCATCCTCTGCCGGAGGTTCGCTACTCGTAGAATCATCCTCTTTTTCATCAAGGGTTAACGAGTTGTCATTCTCATAAGATACGGACGGATCTGAGTCCGTAAATCCTTCTTCAGCAGATGTAATCTCCGTGTTTTGAGGCTCTGTGGCAAAAACGGTAGCTGGAAGAAATATTATTGTCGTACACAATACTAATGCCGTTTTTACAAATAAATTTCTCATTATCAGGCAGTCCTTTCTCTTAAGATTCCTCCATCCATTTCATATACGTGGTCACATAAGATTCTGATGTCCTCTTCATTATGGCTTGCCAGCAAAATGGTTTTTCCTGCTGCTTTTAAATCCAGCAGCAGTTCTCTTATTTCTTCCACGCCATGTTTATCCAGTCCATTAAACGGCTCATCCAGGATCAAAAACAGAGGATCTTCCATAATGGCCTGTGCAATACCAAGGCGTTGACGCATTCCAAGGGAATATTTTCCGACTGGTTTCTTCATGTCCGGATCCAATCCTACCCTTTTTAAGACTATGCGGATATCGGCCTTTGAGATCCGGCCATTCATGTCTGCCAGGATCTCCAGATTTTTAAAGCCCGTATATTGTGTAAGAAAACCGGGAGTCTCGATAATAACTCCAAGACTTTCAGGAAAATCCACATCATGGCCTATTTTTTTTCCAAATACAAAAATAGCGCCCGTAGTTACAGGAAGAAACCCACAGATGCATTTCATAAGGACGGTCTTTCCTGAACCGTTATTTCCAACAATCCCATAGACGTTCCCTGTTTTCAGGGAAAGATTTACTTCCTGTAACACGATGTCTTCACCGAAACGTTTGGTCACGTGTTCTATTTTTACGCAGGTGTTCTGCATCATTCCACTTGCTCTTTGCGGATCACAGGCCAGATTAAATGTCCCTTCAGATTTCTTCCAATCTTCCATATAAAACACCTCCCAGAATTCCCAGCATTACTAATAAAAACAACAGTAGAAATAGCCAAACTCCTATTTTGTCCGGTCCCCAATTTTCATCAGCCAGTATCCATTCTACTGGATAAAACCATATCTGATTCTTAAAATAGCGGTCATGAAGGATAATTCCGAAATAAAAGCTTACAAAAGGGATTCCATATGCCATGTAAGCAGAATCCCATAAAATCCCGCAGCTTCCACCGAAAGTACTTATGATACTTCCGATAAGTCCTGTCCGAAATGCCTTCATGAGTAAGTCCAGAAGTGCTTCTTTCTGAATAGCACCCTTTATCTCCAGCGGATAGAACACAATAAAATTGATAAAAAGTACCGTTAGTATAGATAACGTCCAGACCATAAAACCAGATACCATAATGGAAAAAACTTTACCTTCGATATACTGTCTGCGAGTCGTTCTGGGAAGTATCTCCTTTAAAAATCCACTTTTATATTCTTGCAGAATGGAATCACTCCATGGCAATACGGCTGCTACCGGAATGGCAAAAGATACTGCCTGACTTTTTAAGGAACCTTCCAGTATACTGATAAAAGTACTACATGTCAGTGCTTTTTTTAAGCTGGGATAAGTCTGTCCAATGGCTATGGAAATGCAGGCTATCAGCCATGCTGCCAGAAAATTCTTATTAAAAAACATACGTTTTGTTTCACCCCACATAGGTTTTCCCCCTTCCGATCATGTCTTTTCTCCAAGAAATTCAAAGGTATATTTTTTCATCCGGTTAATTGCAAAAACTGCAAGAAGAACTAAAATACCCAGAAAAAACATGTAGGAATGCGTGATTTTCGGAAGCAATGGGTCATAACCTAAGTTATGTTTTCCGTATACTGCCTGGTTCAGAGGACTGATCCAGCAGATTAATACATTTACCTGATACATTTCGTATTTTTCTTTATGTAAAATTGTAGCCAGTACTTTCGGGTCCAATAAAAAACCAAAGACACTGTAAAGAAGGCCAAAAATCATCCCCTTAGTCTTCCCTTTATAGAGATTTCCTACAAGGATTACAAAGCTTAAGGTCAACGAATAACAAAACAGAAGGAAGAAAACCTGCAGCATACAGCCATAGGGTGAGATACTTTCCATGACCCTTACTGTAGAAGGGACCTGCAGGTTTTTTCCTAATTCTGAATAACCAAGCATGGCCGCAGTTTCGCTCCACAGGTTACCTGGATAACTCTTTTTCATACACAGCACGGCCGTAAACAGCAGCATCAAAACCGTATATAAAACAGTTACAAGAATAACATAAATGAATTGACCTAAAAGCCATTTCCTCTTGGTTGTCCGGGTCAGCTGGTATGGAGTAATAGGTGTCATCTTCGGCAGGTCAGAAAACATAAGAAGCAAGAGCAGCGAACTGGACAGTACTGCTATCCCATCCCCAAATGTCCAGATAAATGGTTCAATGGCCTGTACCGGTGTATCGTAGGTCTCCATTACAACCATGATTCTGCCTGTAAGCAGGAAACTAAGTACAAATTCTAACAGAAATACAAAAATAACTTTGGGATTGCGTAAAAATCCGAAGAAATTGTACCTTACAATTCCAAATACCTGTCTCATGTCAGTAACCCAGATTCCGGTCTATGATACTGCCATCCACGGCATTAATGGTAAGGAAACTTTCATTCGGATCTTTACTGGTATTTGATTCTGTTTCTCCGTTATATTCACTTTCTGAAGTCATGCTGCCGAAAAAATCCCAGACGGGGATCAAAATACCTGTGTGTGCGTCAGTAGACGGCTCATATATTCTGGCATAACCAAGAACGATCCGATCAATATTATAGATCCTGGAATTTTCATATTGCATATTATCAGCGTTTGTTACCACCATCATTTTTTCATAAATTTTCATAATCTCGCTGAATGAAAGAAGATTTAAATTCTCTGTCTTTATGTTACCAATTGTGTAGGGATTTGAATAAGTCATGCTTTCTATGCCATCTTTATCGACATAGAAACAGAGACTTTCATAAGACCATGTTTCCATTGTACTATCCATATCTTCCAATGCCCCACCGTCTGCAATTGTCTGAGTTACCGGCACACCATTTATGGTACGTGCATAGTCAATTCTATATCCATTTCCAAAATTACCTGAACTATTATCGCCTTCAAAACTTTTGCACACCGCGTAATTCCAGTTAGAAAACTGTAAATCTGTGATGCCCATTTTTTCAACTTTTTCCTTTGCAAGTTTTTTTGCTTCATCCAGGGACAGCCCGATAGATTCTTCTGTGGGTTTTTCTTCCTCTTCAGAATATCCGTAATCACACCACATTGCATCCTCCGGTATTTTTTCCCCGCCCTTGTTTGCTGCTTTCTTGATCTTGACTGACAAGGTATCGGAGCCATCGGAAGATATTTTATAATAGAATTGTGAATCGTCTGGCATTTGTGCAATACAATCGAAAAAATTTCCGGCAACAGGTTTTGCCTCTGTCAGGGTTTTCTTTTCCGGAGCAGTTTCGTATTCCTGTTCCCATGTCTCAATATCTTCATAGATATCATAGACATAATTCCCATCATCATCTGTTCCATAGTTATACGGATCCAGGTTTCCGTTTGCAACGTCTTCTTTTAGTTCATCCAGAGTTTTTTTAATTTCATCCTTTGTCTTCACGTAATAACTATCCATGGTATAAAGTTTTGCCTCTGAGAAGAATGCGTTTGTAATACGGTCGAGAAGCTCCTGGGTAACTTCTGCCGCGGTGACAGAAATAGCAGATATCTTTTCCACTTCCGGAATTTCTACGCTTGCATCTGTATTTACCACGAGCTTGGCACTGTCATCTTCCACATGGCTTTTATAATTTTGAGGAGCATCAATGAGATTCCTGATGGTTGTCTTTGACTCTGAACCGTCATCGTTCTTACTTTCAGATGCTTCTCCTTTAGAACCGCTAACATCATCCGCTTCCGTATAAGCATCTACAGCCTTGCTCCCCTTCGGCTTTACCAAAGAAGAATCCGGGGTCTGTGCGCATCCTGTAAACATTCCAATACAAAGCACTATTCCTGCAAACTTTCTTATGTTTTTTCTCATTTCTGGTAATATCTCCTTTCTAAGGTTGTTATAAGTATATCATCGAGCATTACACCAAATCTTTCGCGATTTGTAACTGATATGTAAACGTTAGTGTGATTACCAGAAAACAGAGACGGTAGTTCCTTTTCCCGGATTGCTTTCAATCTTCAGTTGGAAATCGTGCAGTTCTATAATTTTCTGACATAAAGAAAGACCAAGTCCTACACTTCCTTTTGCCCTGGAACGAGATTTATCTACCATATAAAATGGTTCCGTCACCATTTCCAGATCCTCTTTCGGTATTCCCTTTCCAAAATCCTGAACCATCAGATGGTCTGGGGTTGCCTCAAGCACAATTTTAGATTCTTTCCTGGAAGCTTTGACTGCATTATCAATTAGATTTGTCACTACACTTATCATTAAGTCCTGATCAAACTTCTTTACCAATTCTTTTGGTTCACAAAATACATCAAGAGAGATGTTTTTTTCTTGAAGCCTGCAATCAATGAGTTCTTTTACTTCTTTCAGAAAGTTATCCACCTGTATTTCAGCTGGATTGAATGAGTCTTCCGAAGCTTCGTAGAGTCCGGTTAATTCCAGCATTTTCATAGAAAGTCTTGAAAGCCTGCGACATTCATTTTCAATATAAATCAGAGCCTTCTCCTGCCTTTCCGGGGTTAGGCGCACAGTAAGCAATGTATCTGCATAGCCTATGATTGCAGTCATTGGGGTCTTCAGCTCATGAGCCAGACTTCCAATAAGCTGTTTTTGTGTCCGGTTTATGTTAGAAAGACTTTCAATTTGTTCTTTTATTTTACCTGTCATAAAATTAAAGGTTGCACCTACCTGTGCAAGTTCTGTATTTCCCTCTGACGGTACTTTAAAATCATAAATACCTTCAGAAACAAGAAGCGTAGCTTCTCTTAGGCTTGTAAGCGGTGCTGTGATTTTTCGAAGGCTCAAATAAAGGATAATTCCCATCACCACGATCAAAGATAAAGTAAATCCACCCGTCTGAAAAAACAGCAGATGACTTTTTTCTATTACATCTGTTATATCTTTATAAGTAATAATCTGATATCCCATATTTACATTGCCATAGTAAAATAACAAAAGTGTCCTTCCATTTATCTGACTGATCATAGGGCCATGACCGTCACTGTTGCTGCCATGATCCACCATGTTTGCCTTACTTTCACATAATTCTCTTAACTTTTTTACATCGAATTCATAAACAGTTCCATTATAGATCATTTTTCCATCAAGATATAAAACCGCGCTGTCATGAAAAACCTGCCGAAAAGCATAAGTAACTATTTGGGGGCGCATTTCGTTGTCGGCATTCTGTTTCTGATTGTCAGAAAGGCTTGTTTTATTTTCAAACTGTAAGATATTTGTTCTGAATATACTGCTTTCATAACTGTTGATATTCTGTATACTCTGATTTTTCCAACAATAAGTGGTATAGAGAAAGATCCCTGACGATACCAACAAAATGATACATGTAGTCTGAGAAAAGATCTTTATTAAGAGTTTCATAAATCCACCTCAAGTCTGTAACCGATTCTGGGAATTGTTTTAATCTTATCCTGCCAGCCAAGCTTTTTCCTGATACGACCCACATGTGCATCCACAGTTCTTGTTTCTCCGCAGAACTCTTCATTCCACAGTTCCTGCAGAATCTGATTCCTGGTCAGTGCTTTATTCGGATTTTTGGCGAACACCATGAGGCAGTTATATTCCATTGGCTTTAAATAGATTTCCATGCCCATTTTTGTAACAGTACGACTAGCAGTATCAATGATGACATCACCAATTTGAATCTGTTCTTGTACAGTGCCATTACGTTCCAGTACTTTTTCAAGACGGACCATCACTTCCAGCATTTCAAATGGTTTTACAATATAATCTTCTGCACCGTCTTTTAATCCCTTTATCTTGCTCGCGATATCTCCCTTTGCGGTAAGAAATATTACGGGGATTTCATACTGCTTCAGTTTCGGTAACAGGCTATAGCCGTCTCTTCCGGGAAGCATGATATCTACAAGTGCACACTGAAACGCATGATCTTGAATAATTGCTTCATATGCCTCATTTCCATCCAGATATCCTACTGTTTCATACCCTGCAATCTCCAGATTCATACATAGCAGGTCATTGATTGACATTTCGTCTTCTATCACAAGAATTCTTGCCTTCAAAATTATCACCTCACATGTTTTTATAACTATCTTTTCACAGGTTAATTATACATTAAATTCTATATTGCAGTTGTAACTGATTTGTAACAGCAAAAAAGGAAACCAAAACCATTCTGTGAGAATAGTTTTGGTTTCCATACGTAGCCGGATTCCTTTCATTTACCTTTATCAGATTGTGTCATTTAAGTCACATCCACTGATGATGCGATTCCATAAGTTCTCCCGCTTGTCCATTCCTTTGGTAAAATAGGGAAGTCTTTCCTCTTCCAGCTCTTCCAGACGAAGCACATTTCCATTCAGATAATTGTCAATCCGGTATCCTGTACTTTTAAGTCTTGTAATTACGCCACCAATTTTTATATCCAAAATCTCATAACCAAATGGCGTTGCATCGTTCATCCAGATTTTTTCTCTTGATGATTTCATCTCTGTCAGATTGCAGATGATTCCAGGAATAACATTCTGACTGATATTTTTCAACGCTGCTCTATCCGATCTGTCATATGCTGATTTTATACACATGCCCAAATCGGCTTTATCAGCTAATACCGCCGCCAGTTTTTCATAAAATGAGAATAAAAGCTGATATTTTCCTGTTTTTTTTGCACATTCCTTCATACATTTCTGTATGTTTTGGTAGTAAGATTTTGTATTGACACCTGATTCTTTCACATGATAATCAAAAATGCCTAACATTGGATCCTGGTATAACAGATATTTTGAAGGATTTTGAGCCTCTTTATTCTCTTTCGTATTTAAGAATAAGGAATCAAAATTGTCAAGTGCCATAAAATCATCAAATTCTCCGCCTGTGCAGTCCCTGAACTCCTGCTTAAGGATTGTTTCGTCATAGTCTCTGTGAAAATCAAGGTGTGCAAAAAGTACAAGTCCCGGAAGCAAAGCATCCACCGGGGTTTCTGCACCATTATCCATCCATGCTGTACAGAGCACCTCTTTTATATTGTATTTTTTACAAGTAGAAAGAGCTGCTTTGGTACACGCATAGGTCTTAGAATAATTGGGGGAAATTCCGTTCCAAATCCAAGATCCTCCTGCAAAAATAACGTTATCCGAAAGCTGCGCATGGATATCCAGCATTTTTTCATAGGTTCTGGTATCATCATGATAATAGTCCCAATATACTAATCCTAAATCTTTTTTCGGTTTTTCCCATTTGGAGCAGTCCGTGTTTTCGGGCAGATCATAGTATCCGCCTGTAGAATTTGCTGTAATGTACATGTCACTCCATATCATAGGCTTTAATTCTAATTTTCTGCAAATATCTACGACCCTGTTACAATGTTCCCTGATTATCAGTGACCCTTTTTTATATCCATTTTCTTTTAGATAATTTCCAAGTCCCAGCATGACAGCCTCATCCATTCCAAGATGTACCCTGTTGGTAGAAAAATTCTCCTTTACTGAGCTGAGCAGCTTTTCAATAAACTGATAAGTTTCCTCTTTTTCAGGCTGGAGAATGTCCGCAGAATCACGAATCTTATCCATTCCCGGCCACTTCAGCGCATTGTGCAGATGAGCCAGGGTCTGAATACACGGAACAAGCTCTACCCCAAACATGGAAGCGTAAGCATCCAGTTCTTTTATTTCGTCCTTGGTGTATTTTCCACGATAAGCTCCAAAATAAGGCTGCCCCTCTACTTCATAGGTATCTTCTGTATAAAGCATGAGTACATTCATTCCAAGTTTTGCCAGTGTCTTGATCAGGAATTTCACCTTTTCAACTGTAAATACAGCATTTCTGGAACAATCCAGCATAAGACCGTTTCTTTCAAAACAGACATGCTCTTGATATTGAAATTCATCCTCTTTCATATGATGTATGGCATAATTAAGTGCGCGGTAATAATGAGATATTTCCCGACAGATGATACGAATCTGGTTTTCTCTTTTATTTATCAATATTTCTGGTCTGTCCTGAAATTTAACAAACAATTCTATGTTTTGGTTGAAACCGTCATTTTCGGCCAGCAGTATTTCAGTACCTTTTTTAATAGTATTATATTCTTTCTTATCAGATGAAAAAACAATGTTCATAAGCATTCCTCTTTCTTTAGGAATTCTACTCTTCTTAACAAATCAATCTTTTTTAGCAGAGTATCCCCCTGTCAATGTTCTATTTTATTCGTTTGTAAATAATCGGCTCACCATAATTTTCATACGGTTCAGAAAAAAGCTGTTCTTTCAGTTTGCATTTTCTGTTCCTGGAAGTAAAGGCTGCCTCCACAGAATTCAGAAGCAGCAGCCTTTTCTGCTCCTGGGTAAGATTTAACAGAGATTCCATATATCGGAATTCCCGGGAAAGGGTTGTTCTTTCAATCGCCGGATCATCGGTATTTAAGGTTACCTTAAGTCCCATTTCGAGAAATGCTTTCAGCGGATAAGCAGACATTTCTTCCACAGCTTTTGTCTGGCGGTTGCTTGTAGGGCACATTTCCAGAAAAATCCCCTTATCCTTTACAAGCTGTATCACTTCCTTATTTCCCGCGATCTTCACACCATGACCGATCCTGACTGCCCCCATATGGACAGCTGTTTTTACATCCTCTGCATTTCCGGCCTCGCCTGCATGGATGGTAAATGGAACCTGATATTTTCTTGCTTTTGCAAAAAGCGTCTCGTAATTTTCTGTTGGAAAGAGTGCCTCGGCTCCTGCAAGATCGATAGCAACCACGCCGCCATCTTCAACAAGATATTTTTTTGCCAGCTCCAGAGTTTCCAGATTTTCTTTCTGGTTAAGATCACCGCGCATACAGCATAAGATCAGATTACCGGGGATGGGAGCTCTTTTCAGACCACGTAATGCAGCATGGATCGCTGTTTCCTGAGTCATTTCCTTCTGTATATGAAGCTGTGGGGCAAAACGAAGTTCTGCGTAGATCACACCGTCTTCTTTCATTTCAGAAAGGATAAGATAAACAGCCTCTTCCAATGCCTCTTCTGTCTGAAGAAGGGAAAGAGGCAGGTCAAAGCATTTCAGAAAATCATTGAGATTTTCGCAGGTATCCGGCACAGAAAGGAGAGAAAGAAGCTCTTCATCTGTGGCAGCCGGAAGCGTGATCTGCTGCAATGCGGCAAGTTTTCTGGCTATCTCTGTGGTAATGCAGCCGTCCAGATGTGCGTGGAGATCGATGTAGTGATCAATTCTATTTTCTGTTTTCATAGGCGCTAAGTACCTCCCTGGTTGGATTTATTCTTATCCCTGAAATGGGTTTGCGTTTCTTATGGTATCTGTCGGAAGGAAATATTAAGGTGAATTCCGGGTTATATTTCCTGTGTGGCTTTTTTTAACCAGGATTGCTCTTCTTCATTCAGATACGGAGAAATCTTTTCGTATACAAAGGCATGATACTGATTGAGCAATTTGCGCTCTCCTGCTTCCATCTGTTCCGGATCGATACCTTCCAGATCAAATGGGACCAGAGTCAGTGGCTCAAATTTCATAAACTGGCCGTAGGATGTTTTTTCGGCTTTTTTGCAAACTACAAGATTTTCGTGACGGATGCCGAATTCATTTTCCGCATAATATCCCGGTTCATCGGAGGTGATCATCCCTTCTTCCAGAACAGGAGCCGGAAGCTCGGCAGGGCTTTTCCAGCGAAAACTCTGCGGTCCTTCGTGTACATTGAGAAGATAACCTACGCCATGGCCGGTTCCGTGGTTGTAATCCTCTCCCATAGCCCAGAGAGGTCCTCTAGCCAGGGCATCCAGATTCAGGCCGGTACAGCCGTAACGGAATTTTGCTGCTGCCAGGTTCAGGTGTCCACGGAGTACTGCTGTGAAATATTTTTTTTCTTTTTCAGTAACCGGGCCAAGTACAACGGTGCGGGTGATATCAGTAGTGCCCTCCAGATAATGTCCGCCTGTATCCATCAAAACCAGCCCTTTTGGCTCCAGTGGAATATTGGTTTCTTCTGTTGCACTGTAATGGACAATGGCTCCATGTGCACCGTAGGCAATGATGGGATCAAAGCTGTTTCCCTGAAAATTCTCCTGTCCGGAACGGAATTCATAGAGCTTATCAGCAGCGGAAAGCTCGGTGATTTCCTTCATTCCCACATTCTTCTTCAGCCAGTGGATAAACTTCACCATTGCAACGCCATCTTTAATATGGGCTGTCTTTTCATTCCGGACTTCGGTTTCATTTTTGATGGCTTTTGGGAGAAGGGTCAGATTTTCACCGTCCAGGATCGTTACCGTCTTTGGAATACTGCTGACCAGCCGGCTGTTTACATTGCTTCTGGAAAGAAATACCTTTTTCTCTTCGGGAATCGTCTGTACATAGGTGTAAATATCATCATATGGATAAATGGCAATACCGTCTTTGGAAAGTGCTTCCTTAACAGAATCCGAAAAGGCTTTTTCATTGACAAAAAGACGGAGCTCACTGTCATCCAGCACAAGATAGGAAAGAACTACCGGGCAGCAGTGGATATCATTTCCGCGGATATTTAAAAGCCATGCAATGTCATCAAGGGAAGTGAGGATAAAGAGGTCTGCGCCCTTCTCTTTCAGTTTGCTGCGGATCTCACGGATCTTGTCTGCTCTGGATCTTCCGGCCCATTTTTCGGATAATTCCATTACCGGTTCACAGGAAAGTGCCGGACGGTCATTCCAGATATTTCCGATGAGATCCTCATTTACAGAAAAATGTACCTGTTTTTTCTGAAGGATTCTTTCTAGCGTCTCTGCTTCTTCTGCGCTTACGGTACGGCCATCGAAGCCGAGACACATTCCCTCTTTCAGATTTTCTTCCAGGAATTTGTGGATCGTTGGTACGTCCGGTTCTCCCATCTTAAACAGAGTAACCGGAGTTCCCTCTAACTGCTGTGCAGCCTGGATAAAATATCTTCCGTCTGTCCAGAGTCCGGCCATGTCCTGCATGATCACGGCAGTTCCGGCAGAACCGGTAAATCCGGTGATGTATTTTCTGCATTTAAAATAATCCCCAACATACTCAGAACCATGAAAATCATCGGTCGGAACCAGATAAGCATCGATTCCCTTTTCCTTCATTTGTTTTCGAAGAGCTGTGATCCGTTCTGTAACTGTCATAATCTTATGCCTCCTCTGTATAACTGTTCTTTATCGCAAAGCCATGATCCATAGGGCCGTTTCCCTTTCCCAGATCCAGCATGGCAGCAAGGGCTCCGGAAATATAGTCCTTGGCACGGTTTACAGATTCCACCATGGAAAATCCCTTTGCAAGGTTGGAAGTGATGGCCGAGGAAAGAGTACATCCTGTTCCGTGGGTGTTGGGATTGTCGATCCTTTTTCCCTCAAACCACTGATATGTTCCATTCACATAGAGAAGATCATTGGCATCATTGAGCTTATGTCCGCCCTTGCAGAGAACTGCACAGTGATACTGCTCGGAAACCTGTTTTGCAGCTTCGATCATATCATCGGCGCTTTTGATCTTCCGTCCGGTAAGCACCTCGGTTTCCGGGATATTGGGGGTGAGAAGATCTGCAAGAGGAAACAGTTCTTCCTTCAGAACATCCACCGCCTCCTCACTGATCAGTCTTGCACCGCTTGTGGCAACCATAACCGGGTCCACCACGATATTTTTTGCCCGATACTGTCGGAGCTTTCCTGCGATCATATGGATCAGATCACTTTCGGAAACCATTCCGATCTTTACTGCATCCGGAAAGATATCCGTAAAAATACAGTCCAGCTCCTGACCCAGGAACTCTGCGGTTGCATTCTGGATGGCTGTGACACCGGTAGTGTTCTGGGCAGTCAGTGCGGTGATGGCACTCATGGAGTATACTCCGTTTGCCATCATGGTTTTAATATCGGCCTGGATCCCGGCTCCTCCGCTGGAATCGCTGCCTGCGATGGTTAATGCTGTTTTCATCTTTGGTTTCCTCCGTTTTCTGCGAATATATAGTTCTGTAACTCTGTCAGATCCCGACAGTAGATATAAGCATCCTTTTTCAGCTGTTCCTGATCCGGTTCTCCCAATGCGTCATAAATACCGGCAGTCAGAAATCCTGCATTTCCGGCAGTCTGCAACGCGTAGAGTGAATCCTCCACAACCAGCGTCCGGGATAGCTCCGTTCCCAGTGCTTCTGCAGCTGTAAGATAGACCCTCGGAGAATGTTTGCTTTCTCCGATCTCACTGGTGGTATAGATTTTATCAAAAAAGGAAAGAAGTCCGTTTCTTTCCAGCGCCCGGCAGATATGTTCCCTGGGGCTTGAGGTTGCCACCGCAGCCGGGATTTTCTGTTCTGCAAGACATTGAAGAAGCTCCCTGGCACCTGATTTTGCCGGGACCTCTTCAAAATAATATTTGCGGATCCGGGCTTTCAGATCCATCACGATCTTTTCTTCGGAATACTCAAGAGTAAACCTGCTTTTCAGCCAGGCCGCTCCCTGCTCCATACTCATGGGAAAAAGGATTTCGTCCATTCCCGCAACCGGCTGATATCCCAGATCTGTAATATATCGTTTTCCAAGCTCCTTCCAGACAGAAAGCGAGTCCAGAAGGACACCATCTGCATCAAATATCATGGCTTTTATAGGAAAAATCATGTTTATACTCCTGGAAATTTTTTTGTGATACTCTGTCATTGGAACATTACGAAATAATTTTCCATGACATAAAAACTGATATAAAAAACGCGGATATATCACAAAAGATATATCCGCATTTATTATAAGCCGCAGATTCCCAAAATGCAACCGGGAGTTAATGAGGCTCATCTGAAACAGTAGCTCTATTTTCAAAACATTTTTTATTCTTTACCGTTAAAACAATATGTGCATACATTACAAGGATCGATTCCAATGGATTCCAGAAGATCATCCAGTCTGTGATAACGGAGAGTGGTAAAATTCTGCATCTTGCAGATATCCTGTACCATCTGCTCGTATTTCTCTGTATGTGGATCTGCATATTCATCCAGAATTTCCTGCGGACAGTTGGGGCCTTCTCTTTTTTCAATCACCTGACGGGTGATCAGCTCCATCTCAGATTTGGAACGTGAGAAGTTTAAGTATTTGCAGCCGTACATGATCGGCGGGCAGGCAGGACGGACATGAACCTCCTTGGCACCGCTGCGGTACAGAAATTCAGTTGTTTCGCGGAGCTGGGTACCACGTACGATGGAGTCGTCTATGAGAAGAAGTTTTTTATCCTTGATCAGCGCACGTACCGGGATCAGCTTCATTTTTGCAATGAGGTTACGCTGGTTCTGATTGGTCGGCATAAAAGATCTGGGCCAGGTTGGTGTATATTTGATGAAAGGTCTTGCGTAAGGAATGCCGGATTCATTGGCGTATCCGATGGCATGGGCAATGCCGGAATCCGGAACACCGGCTACAATGTCCGGGTGCACGGAATCGCCGTCTCTCTTTGCAAGCATGCTTCCACAGCGGTAGCGCATCTCCTCTACATTTACACCTTCATAAGAGGCTGTCGGATATCCGTAGTAAACCCAGAGGAAAGAACAGATCTTCATTTTCTTTCCAGGCTCAACCAGAGTTTTGACTTCGTCTGCTGTTACGAATACGATTTCTCCAGGGCCTAGCTCTTTATAATCTTCGTATCCAAGGTTGATATAGGCATGACTTTCAAAAGAAATACAGTATGACCCTTCTTTGTGGCCAATTTCCACAGGAGTTCGACCCATCTTGTCACGGGCTGCATAAATTCCGTCTTTTGTCATAAGAAGCAGAGTCATGGAGCCATCGATCAGGCCCTGTACGTACTGGATACCTTCCACAAAATTGTCTTTTTCACAGATCAGTGCAGCGATCAGTTCGGTCACATTGACTGTTCCGTTGGTCATCTCCTGAAAATGTACCTTGGTCGTATTGTACAGCTGCTGCAGAAGTTCATCATAATTATTGATCTTTCCCACAAAAGTGAGGGCAAAGCTGCCGATCCTGGAACTGAACAGAAGGGGCTGAGGCTCATAATCAGAAATACATCCGATTCCCATATTTCCCTTCATGGAACCCACATCTCCGTCAAATTTTGTACGGAAAGGCGTGTTCTCAATGTTGTGGATGGCACGGTCAAATCCACTTTCTCCGTAAACCGCCATACCTCCGCGTCGTGTTCCCAGATGAGAATGGTAATCCACTCCGTAAAAAAGCTCCAGTACACAGTCATCCTTCGATGCTACTCCAAAAAATCCACTCATAATGTGCTCCTCTCTACTACCATAATGCTAACGATTTTTGTTGTCGTTTGTACATCCATAATCGCTATCAGTATAGCATAAGAGAATTGAAAATAAAAACCAATTTGGCGGATATTCCTGCTTTTTCAGAATAAATTATAATGATATTAGCCGGATTTATAGAAGTGGAAAATGTTTTCTGTATGAGAAAAAAGAAACAGCTCCGTTTTTACAGAACTGTTTCTTTTGGTCATTTGGCAAATATGCAATTTAACCGAATCAAGTAAGTCCCCTGCGGGGCAGTTATTCGGTGTAGAGCTACGTAGCGAAGCGGGTTGCGAATATCCGCTTGACAAGTCCGGATTATTCCTGGGTGATTCCCTTAAACTCGTAACCGGCTTCCTTGATTACTTCTTCAACCTTTGCCTCGTCAACCTTCTCAGGTACAGAGAATACAGTTGTTCCGTTCTCGTGGGAAGAAACTACGTCTTCTGCTCCGAAAGCTGCTTGGATGGCTTTGTTTACGTGTGCCTCACAGTGTCCGCACATCATTCCTTCTACATTGACTGTTACCTTTACCATTGTTTTGTTCTCCTTTTCTTCTTTTATATTTTCATCATGACTGATGTGTAATGTTACCGGATTTTTGATCGTTTTGTCTTTGGCTGCATTGTGGATCTGAAACAGATTCAGACGCAGTGCATTTGTTACAACACAGAAGCTGGAAAGACTCATGGCCGCAGCTCCGAACATCGGATTCAAGGTCCATCCGAAAAGTGGGATCCAGACACCTGCTGCAAGGGGAATGCCGATTATATTGTAGAAAAATGCCCAGAAAAGATTCTCATGGATATTCCGAAGTGTGGCGCGGCTTAAACGTACTGCCGCTGGAACATCGCTTAACTGGCTTTTCATCAGAACGATATCTGCCGCATCAATGGCAATATCTGTTCCTGCACCGATGGCAATTCCGATATCGGCTCTTGTAAGTGCCGGCGCGTCGTTGATACCGTCACCGACCATGGCAACCTTTCCCTGCTCTTTCAGAGCGCGGATCACACTTTCTTTTCCATCCGGAAGAACTCCTGCGATCACATCGTCAACTCCTGCCTGAGCTCCGATGGCTTTTGCGGTACGCTCATTGTCACCGGTAAGCATAACTACACGGATTCCCATGTTCTGAAGCTCTTTTACTGCACGGGGACTGTCTTCCTTGATCACATCCGCAACTGCGATGATTCCCAGAAGTTTATCGTTTCGTGTGAAAAGAAGGGGCGTTTTTCCCTGCTCTGCAAGCTGCTCGGCTCTCCTGTTAAGGTCTGCGGAAACCTTCGTCTGGCCACTGATAAATTTCATGCTTCCACCTGTTAGCTTGTCACTTCCAAGTATAGCGGAAAGTCCGTTTCCCGGAAGTGCCTGGAATCCGGTTACTTCACCTGTGGCAAGGTTCTCTTTCTCGGCTTTTTTGAGAACGGCTTTTGCCAAAGGATGTTCGCTTTTTTTCTCCAGTGCACAGGCCAGAGTGAGAAGCTCTGTTTCTGTAACTCCCTCTGCCGGGAGAATATCTGTTACCTCCGGCTGACCGCTTGTAATGGTTCCGGTTTTATCCAGTGCGACGATCTGGACTTTTCCTGCTTCCTCCAGGGAAGCGGCTGTTTTGAAAAGGATTCCGTTTTTGGCACCCATACCGTTGCCGACCATAATGGCAACCGGTGTTGCAAGGCCAAGTGCGCAGGGGCAGCTGATGACCAGAACGGAAATTCCCCTTGCCAGAGCATAACCGAAGGTCTGTCCTGCAAGAAGCCAGATGATCGTTGTGATCACTGCGATTGTGATCACTGCCGGTACAAACACACCGGAAACACGGTCTGCGATCTTTGCGATCGGTGCCTTGGTGGCTGCCGCATCACTGACCATTTTGATGATCTGGGAAAGGGTGGTATCCTCTCCCACTCTGGTCGCTTCGCATTTGATAAATCCGGACTGATTCACAGTTGCCGCAGAAACCATATCTCCGGTTTCTTTATCAACCGGGATACTCTCGCCGGTCAGTGCGGATTCATTGACTGCGGTGGTTCCTTCCAGGATCACTCCGTCCACCGGAATATTCTCTCCCGGGCGGACGACAAAGGTTTCTCCTTTCTGAACCTGCTCAATAGGAACGGTAAGTTCCTGTCCCTTTCGTACCACGACCGCAGTTTTGGGTGCCAGCTTCATAAGGCTTTTAAGCGCATCCGTTGTCTTTCCTTTAGAACGGGCCTCCAGCATTTTTCCTACGGTGATCAATGTCAGGATCATGGCTGCAGATTCAAAATAAAAATCCATCATGTAATTCATAACTGCAGCAGAATCTCCATCTACCTGCGCTCTTGTCATGGCAAACAGGGCATAGACACTCCACAGGAAGGATGCCATAGAGCCAAGAGCTACCAGAGTATCCATATTGGGGGAACGGTGCCACAGACTCTTAAATCCGTTGATGAAAAACTTCTGGTTGATCACCATGATGATACCAGCCAGGAGCAGCTGTACCAGTCCCATGGCTACGTGATTGCCGTCAAACCATTTCGGCAGTGGCCATCCCCACATCATGTGCCCCATGGAGAAATACATCAGCACCAGCAAAAATCCCACGGATGTGATAAGACGTTTCTTTAGGATCGGAGTTTCATGATCTTCCAGCGCTTCTTCTGCCGCAGACATGGAAATCTTCGCTCCGGCAGCTCCGCCCTTTAAGGATGCACCATATCCGGCGGCTTCCACTGCGGCAATGATCTCACCGGATGAAGCGGTTCCTTCAACTCCCATGGAGTTGGTCAGAAGACTGACGGAACAGCTATTCACCCCCGGAACTTTCGATACGGCTTTTTCCACACGGGCAGAGCAGGCGGCGCAGCTCATACCAGTTACATTATATTGTTCCATTTTCTTTCAGTACCTCCTAAAATCCAATTTGTCCCTTTATTTCATCAGCTTCTGGAGGGTTGCTACCAGCTCATCAATGGTCTCATCCTTACCTTCCCGGATATCCCGGGCAACGCAGGTGCGGATGTGGCTGGCAAGCAGCTCTTTGTTGAACGCATTCACTGCAGCATTGACTGCAGCGGACTGAATCAGGATATCATTACAGTAGGCATCATTCTCCATCATTCCTATAATGCCTCTGATCTGGCCTTCAATACGTTTCAGACGGTTGATCAGCTTTTTTTTCTCCTCTTCTGAACGTGCAGTGTGTTTTTCACAGCAGCAGGGACAGACTTTCTTTTCAGACATAAGCTGTCTCTCCTTTCCCATAAATACCCTCATGGGGTATCCTGTTTATATGGAATAATATATACCCTCATGGGGTATTTGTCAATAGAAAACAGTATTTTTTTTAATAAAAAAAGCCCGCTCATCCAATATTGGCAATGAGCGGGCAATATAAACTTATAATTAGCCGAATCGGGTAAGTCCCCAACGGAGTTACGAAAAACAATAAGCAGTGGGTGAGGACTTGTCTATAATTCTACTCTTCCACGATATGTCCGAAATAATAGAATCCCTTGCAGGTATCCAGGCTTACTTTTACATATTTGCCGATGAGATCTTTTTCTCCCGGGAAATGAACCAGAAGATTATGCTGGGTACGGCCTGTAAGAGTACCCTTCTCCCGGTTTTCGTCTTCTACCAGGATTTCCTGTACGCTTCCCTGGAAACGGGAGGAATTTTCCCGGCCCTTTTCCTGTACCAGGGTAAGAAGACGGCTGAAACGGTCTTTTACCACATCCTCCGGCACCTGATTTTCCATGCCGGCTGCAGGGGTTCCGCTTCGTTTGGAATAAATAAATGTGAAGGCAGTATCGTAATTTGCTTTTCTTACAACATCCAGTGTTTCCTGGAAATCTTCTTCTGTTTCTCCCGGAAATCCGACCATGATATCTGTTGTCAGCGAAATATCCGGGATCGCCTTACGGATTTTATCTACCAGCTCCAGATATTTCTCCTTGTCGTAACGGCGGTTCATTTCCTTTAAGACTCTGCTGCTTCCGGACTGCAGCGGAAGATGCAGATGGTGACAGATCTTCTGGCTCTCTGCCATGGTCTGGATCAGCTCATCGGACAGGTCCTTCGGATGGGAAGTCATAAAACGGATACGCTTCAGTCCTTCGATCTTTTCCACTTCTTTCAGAAGTTCTGCAAAGGTTACCGGTGTTTCCAGAGTTTTTCCGTAGGAGTTTACATTCTGACCAAGAAGCATGATCTCAGTAACGCCATCTGTGACCAGTTCCTCGATCTCGCGGATGATGGCCTGTGGCTCGCGGCTCTTTTCGCGGCCGCGGACATAAGGAACGATGCAGTAGCTGCAGAAGTTATTGCAGCCAAACATTACGCTGACTCCTGTTTTGAAGGAGTATTTGCGGGAAGTTGGCATGCCCTCTACGATCTCATCGGATTCCTTCCAGATATCAATGATCTGGTCGTCGGTCTGCAGCGTCCGGTAAAAAAGCTCCGGGAATTTGTGGATATTATGGGTTCCGAATACAAGATTTACATATTTATAATCCTTGCGGATCTTTTCTACTACGTGATGCTCCTGCATCATACATCCGAACAGTACGATCTTCATATCCGGGTGCTCCCGTTTGATGCTCTTTAAATGTCCAAGATGTCCATAGATCTTCTGATTGGCATTTTCCCGGACTGTGCAGGTGTTAAATACAACTGCATCAGCATCCTCGGTATCTACCATTTCATATCCCATTTTTTCCATGATGGCCGCAATAGACTCTGTCTGGATGGAGTTCATCTGGCATCCTTCGTTCTGGATGTGGAAGGTGGGATGTTTCGTACTGCTTTTGGCAAGAAGCTCTTTACATTTTTCAATGTACTGAAGCTGGATCTCTGTTTCTTTGTTCTGGCTCAAATCAATTCCTCCAATAACTAAAAATTTCATATGTATCTATAAATTATTTTTCTTTAGACAATATCAGACGGGAGCATTGAACTCCCGTCTGATATATCATACAGAATTTACAGTTGTCTGTCAAAGAGTTTTTATAATAGCGGTGCAAAAACTCTCAGTACGTTCTGAATGGCACGTACCACAATATTTCTCTTCTGGCAGAATGCCAGATCAATGGGATCACAGTACTCCAGGGTTTCTGTAAAATCATCCCGGATGTCCAGGATCACATCATTCTTATACATCCAGACACCATCTTCAAAATGCAGATAAAGGCTTCGGTAATCCAGATTTATGGTTCCTACGACGCCTACTTTGTCATCACAGACAAAAGATTTTGCATGTAAAAATCCCGGCTGGTATTCGTAGATCTTTACACCTGCTTCCAGAAGCTGTTTATAATAAGACTGTGTCAGCAGGAAGACCATTTTTTTGTCCGGGATACCTGGTGTCATGATCCGGACATCCACACCGCTTTTTGCAGCGAGGCACAGGGCGGTCATCATCTCATTATCTATGATTAGATATGGTGTGCAGATATAAACATAGTTTTTGGCGCGATTGATAATATTAAGATAAACGTTCTCTCCTACGATCTCATCGTCCAGGGGGGAATCGCAGAATGGCTGGACATAACCACTTCCCGGAAATTCGTTGGGGTGCCACCTGTGCGGAACATAATTTCCGAAATCAAGAGAAGTATCTGTTCTGGTAACGATTCCCCACATATATAGGAACATAGCTGTCATATTCCAGACGCCTTCTCCTTTCAGCATAACGGCTGTATCCTTCCAGTGGCCAAACCGTTTTCGCTGATTGATATATTCGTCAGCCAGGTTGATGCCACCGGTAAAACCGGTCCAGCCATCGATCACACAGATCTTACGGTGGTCACGGTTATTCTGGATTATATTAAGAATCGGACGGAACCGGTTGAATACTTCGCATTTGATTCCTCGCCGGCGCATCTCCTGATCATACTTGTATGGCAATGTGGTAAGGCAGCCGAAGCCATCATAGATCAGTCGGACATCCACTCCTTCTTTAGCCTTTTTTTCAAGGATATTAAGGATCGTCTGCCACATTACCCCATCATTTATGATGAAATATTCGATAAAAATAAAATGCTTTGCCTGCTCCAGTTCATGCACCAGAACCGGAAACATATCATCTCCTACCTGAAAATACTCTGCTGTGGTATTCTCGTGAACCGGATATCTTGAATACTGCCAGATGTAATCCGACTGGATCCTCATGGAACGGTCGTCTTCGTTTAAACGTTTTCTTGTGAGCTCTGAGCCTTCCAGGTATTCAGCAGTTTCATCAATAAGATTCTGATAATGCTGCTCCATTACAGCGCCGATCCGTGACTTACCGAAAAGAAGGTACAGGGAAACACCAAATACCGGAAAAATAAGGATCAGCATCGTCCAGGCGAGCTTATAAGATGGATTGATCTTTTTATTTACGATCCACAGAACAACCAGAAAACCTATGGCCTGCATTCCGATCGTCACCCATCTGGAGTATTCCATAAGCCGGAAAAGGGCGATCAACAGCCATGCCAGCTGCACAACAAGAGCCAGAGCTACATAAAAAATTCGATTAAATAATAATTTAAGGAGCGATCGCAATGGTTTGATAATCAGTTTAATAAACAAATTCATATTTCTTTCCTTCGTCAAACGTTCCTGTTTCTATTTAATTAAAAATCCCTGACCATACAGCCAGGGATTTTTGCGCACAATTAATTATATTTACGTTTTCTTGCGGCTTCAGATTTTTTCTTACGACGAACGCTTGGCTTCTCGTAATGCTCTCTCTTACGGATTTCCTGCTGGATTCCCGCCTTAGCACAGCTTCTCTTGAATCTGCGAAGAGCGCTATCTAAAGTCTCGTTCTCTTTTACGATAACGTTTGACATAGACTCACACCTAACCTCCCTCCAGTTGTAGATTGTGCTAAAATACAACTGTCTGGGTATTTTTCTTGCACGAGTGTTATTATATAGCATAACAAGTGCTTTCGTCAACATCTTTTTCGATTTTTATGAAAAAAATGTCAAAACTGTAAATCACGCACAACTTTGTTATTTTGTGAGCTGTTTTTCAAGGATTCCTGCTGCTGCGTCCATAGCTTCCTGGGCTTTTTCCGGATTCTTTCCGCCGGCCTGTGCCATGTTCGGACGTCCGCCGCCGCCACCGCCAACGATCGCTGCCACTGCTTTGATCAGGTTTCCTGCATGAGCGCCTGCTTTCTGAGCTGCATCCGTTGCCATTGCAAGAAGATTAACCTTGCAGTCGTTTACTGCTGCAAGAAGGACAACACCTTCGCCAAGCTGCTCTTTCAGTTTATCACCCAGGTCTCTGAGACCGTTCATGTCAACGCCCTCAACTTTGGCTGCAAGGAGTTTTACGCCGTTTACTTCAACGACTTTATCCATGACATCGCCAAGTGCACTCTGGGCAGCTTTGCTCTTGAGGGATTCATTTTCGCTCTGAAGAGCCTTTACCTCAGCCTGCAGGTGACTGATCTTTTCTACAACCTCGGCTGTATTGGCCTTTAATGCTTTTGCAGCCTCATGGAGAAGCTCTTCCTGCTTTCTGTAGTATTCGATAACTGCTTTGCCGGTAAGTGCCTCAATACGGCGTACACCAGCTGCGATACCGGATTCGGACACGATCTTAAAGAGCATGATGGAGCTTGTATTCTTTACATGAGTACCACCACAGAGCTCTTTGGAAAAGTCTCCCATGGATACTACACGTACCTTCTGGTCATATTTCTCACCAAAGAGAGCCATTGCTCCGGATTTCTTGGCTTCTTCCACATCCATGACATCTGTATGAACATCAAGACCTGCCTGGATCTCTTTGTTTACAAGCTCTTCTGTTGCCTGGAGTTCTTCTGCTGTCATAGCCTGAAAATGAGCAAAGTCAAAACGAAGTCTGTCCGGAGTTACCAGAGAACCCTTCTGCTCTACGTGGGAACCAAGAACGGTTTTTAGTGCTTTCTGAAGAAGATGTGTTGCACTGTGGTTTTTCTCGGTATCTTTTCTTGCTTCTTCGTTTACCTTCAGGGATACTGTCTCACCTGAGGAAATCATACCGGATTCCATATGTCCTACGTGACCGAATTTGCCACCGCGGAGTTTGATGGTGTCCTCAACAACAAATTTACCGTTTGCAGTCTCGATCACACCGGTATCACCTTCCTGTCCACCCATTGTTGCATAGAAAGGAGTCTGCTCTACAAATACGGTACCCTTCTGTCCCTCTGTGAGAGAATCTACGATCTCTGTTTCTGTGGTAAGGACAGTAACCTTGGAATCAAAGGTAAGATGATCGTAGCCGACGAATTCTGTTGTTACGTTTACATCAATATCATCGTATACGGTTGCGTCTGCACCCATATAGTTGGTTACTTCACGGGCAGTACGTGCCTTGACTCTCTGCTCCTCCATTGCTTTCTGGAAACCTTCCTCGTCAATGCCGTAGCCTTTTTCCTCAAGGATCTCTTTTGTAAGGTCAAGAGGGAATCCGTACGTATCATAAAGCTTGAATGCGTTGTCACCGGAAAGAGTCTTTTCACCTGCTTTTTTCATATCCTCTTCCATGTCGGAAAGGATGCGAAGTCCCTGATCGATAGTTTTGTTGAACTGATTCTCCTCATTTGTCAGTACACGGAAGATGAACTCTTTCTTCTCCTCAAGCTCCGGATATCCGGCTTTGGAGCTCTCGATCACCTGTGCACTTAATTTTGCAAGGAAAGTTCCCTCGATGCCAAGAAGACGTCCGTGACGTGCTGCACGGCGGATCAGACGGCGGAGAACATATCCACGTCCCTCATTGGTTGGCATGATTCCATCGGAGATCATAAATGTTGCGGAACGGATATGGTCCGTGATCAGACGGATGGAAACGTCATCTGCATAGTTTTTCTCATATTCTTTATGTGCGATCTCGCATACAAGATTACGAAGTGCACAAATTGTATCTACATCAAAAATAGAATCAACATCCTGAACAACTACAGCAAGACGCTCAAGTCCCATACCGGTATCGATGTTTTTCTGTTTCAGGGTTGTGTAGTTTCCGTTTCCATCGTTCTCGAACTGTGTGAAAACGTTGTTCCATACTTCCATGTAACGGTCGCAGTCGCAGCCTACCGTACATCCGGGTTTGCCACAGCCGTATTTTTCGCCACGGTCATAGTAGATCTCAGAGCATGGACCGCATGGACCTGCGCCATGCTCCCAGAAGTTATCCTCTTTTCCGAAACGGAAAATACGTTCAGACGGAATCCCTACTTCTTTGTTCCAGATATTGAAGGCTTCATCATCATCCAGGTAAATGGATGGGTAGAGACGGTCTGCATCAAGCCCTACAACCTCAGTAAGAAACTCCCAAGACCAGTGGATGGCTTCTTTCTTGAAGTAATCACCAAAAGAGAAGTTACCAAGCATTTCAAAGAAAGTACCGTGACGTGCGGTTTTACCTACATTTTCGATATCTCCGGTACGGATACATTTCTGGCAGGTTGTCACTCTTGTTCTTGGCGGCTTCTCAGCACCTGTAAAATATGGTTTCAGCGGAGCCATACCTGCATTGATTAGCAGAAGACTCTTATCTCCCTGAGGAACCAGGGAAAAGCTTTTCATTACAAGATGGCCCTTGCTCTCCATAAAGTCAAGGAACATCTTACGAAGTTCGTTCACTCCGTACTTTTTCATGTTGTTATCCTCCTTGTGTCAACCCTACCTGTCAGCATTTCCGGAATGCCGTAGCTTTATCCCGGAAATGTCACAGATATGGGAAATTATTTTACACAGATCTTTTTGAATTTTTTCTTGCCTCGTTTCAGAACGATCCCGTCCCCTGCAAAAGCATCCTTCTCAACCGTATGGTAAATATCGGTGAGCTTCTCACCATCGATGGATACACCACCCTGCTGGATCGCACGGCGACCCTCGGAACGGCTTGGTACCAGCTCTGCTTTTACAAGAAGTGTGATCAGGTCGATTTTTCCTTCCTCGTCAAAATCTTCCTCTGAAAGCTCTGTTGTAGGCATATGAGAAGTATCTGCACCTGAGAACAGTGCGCGGGCACCCTCCTGTGCTTTCTTGGCTTCCTCCTCACCGTGTACAAGCTCTGTCAGCTGGTATGCAAGGATCTCCTTGGCTTTGTTCAGCTCGCTGCCTTCCCATTTGGCCATCTCGTCGATCTCCTCAAGAGGAAGGAAAGTAAGAAGACGCATACATTTGATAACGTCAGCATCGTCTACATTTCTCCAGTACTGGTAGAAATCGAACGGGGATGTCTTATTCGGATCAAGCCATACAGCTCCGGACTGTGTTTTTCCCATCTTTTTGCCCTCAGAATTGAGAAGCAGTGTGATGGTCATGGCATAGGCATCCTTGCCAAGCTTACGGCGGATCAGCTCGGTACCGCCAAGCATGTTGCTCCACTGGTCATCGCCACCGAACTGCATGTTGCAGCCGTATTTCTGGTACAGCATGTAGAAGTCGTAGCTCTGCATGATCATGTAGTTAAATTCCAGGAAGCTTAAGCCTCGCTCCATACGCTGTTTGTAGCACTCTGCTGTCAGCATACGGTTTACGGAAAAGTGAGCACCTACCTCACGGAGAAGCTCTACATAGTTAAGGTTCATAAGCCAGTCAGCATTGTTTACCATAAGAGCTTTTCCATCAGAGAAATCGATGAAACGGCTCATCTGCTGCTTGAAGCAGTCAATATTGTGCTGGATGGTTTCTTTTGTCAGCATCTGACGCATATCGGTCCTTCCGGACGGGTCACCGATCATTCCTGTTCCGCCGCCGAGAAGGGCGATCGGACGGTTTCCTGCCATCTGCAGTCTCTTCATCAGGCAAAGAGCCATGAAGTGACCTACATGAAGGCTGTCTGCTGTAGGGTCAAAGCCAATATAGAATGTGGCTTTCCCGTTATTTACCATCTCTTTGATCTCGTCTTCGTCTGTAACCTGTGCGATCAGGCCACGTGCTTTCAGTTCTTCCCAAACTGTCATTGTTCTTTCCTCCTGTATAGTCATATAAAAAATGCCCGGTTCCTGTCCGTTTAGGACGAGAACCGGGTCCCGCGTTACCACCTAAATTTACAGAAAACTCGCATTTCCTGCCTCATAAAGTGAATCTACATCCCGTTATATCCATATATATCAAGATATAAAACCACTTCAGCACAATAACGGGTGCCATTCCGTCGCAGCCTATCTATAATACGTTATTATTATAAAGTTTATAATTTACAGTATCAAGTTCCGATTCGGTGCGCAGCTCCGGGATGTATTCACAAAAGCTCTACCCTGCGCCTCTCACCTGCCGGCTGCTCTCTGTGGGGTTTTCCTCAAGCTACTTTTTCCCTTCCAAGCCTTTTACTATACTATATGAAGTATACAAACTGCTTTTTTGTTTGTCAAGAAATTTTAATATTGCTTTGACAACTTAAAGTGGCAGAATGTTACTGTTTACTCTGTTCTCAGTAACACGCTTCGCGATGCACAGAATTTACGCTGATCGCATAAATTCGCGCGGTATGTTTCGGGTTTTCTGTGAGTGATAAGTGGAACTTTTATTTCTGTAAGCCATTTATTCCTTCATCTACGTAAAGGTCATTGCCGTCTGCCGCTGATGTGGCAAGCTGATCACACCGTTCATTTAACGGATTATCTGCATGTCCCTTAACCCAGTGGAAGCTTACCTGATGCTGCTCCTTGGCCTTCAAAAGGCGTTTCCAGAGATCTACATTCTTCACATCTTCGTTTTTTCCACGTTTCCAGTTTTTCTTTAGCCAGGAATCGATCCAGTGCTGATTAAAAGCATCTACCAGATATTTGGAATCGGAATACAGATCCACCTGGCAGGGGCGGTTCAGTGCTTCCAGTGCTACGATAGCTGCCATCAGCTCCATCCGGTTGTTTGTGGTTTTTTTGTAGCCTCTGGACAGTTCACGTTCATGTAGCTGGCCTTTGGTATCGATGTACTGAAGAACTGCTCCGTAGCCTCCCGGTCCATCCGGATTTCCCCGGGCTGCACCATCCGTATAGATTTTTACCTGCATATTTGCTTCTCCTTAAATTTTCAATTTTATGTCCATACGCCTGTTTGTTCAAAGTTTACTGCCGGAGACTATGTTGCTTATACCCAGTCTACAAAAAATGTATGGCCTTTATAAGTTTCATATTTCACTTTGCTGAAATTCAGATTCTGGTTCCAGAAATAGCTGGTCATCATGAAATACATATAATTAAAATCTTTCTGTTTAAATCCTCTGAGTGTTCTGGCTTTGCCGGAAGTGACATGTTTATTGAAAATAGTCATTGCTTCTCTTGCAGCCTGATAAGCAAGAGTACGGTTTTCAAACTGACCATTGAGACGTTTGAGAAGGGCCCCGTTCCGCACTACAGAATACTGTGGGGTTGTGCTGCTTCCGATATTCTCATAGATCACACCTCGTATCGTAGATGGAAATTCCTTGTCTGATTTGATCGTACGATTCAGAACACAAAGTGCTACTGCTTCCATTCCGATCTTGCCCTGATCGCCTGCCTCCGATTCGCAAAGTGCGGCCAGCAGTGCTTCATCGGATGTCTTGCCGTTGGCTATTCCAGGATGGCTCTTATATTCTTTTACCATAGTGTAATATCTGCTGTTTTTGGTATCGTAAACTTTGACATCTCCATTGCTGACATTTAGATTTGGTTTGGTAGTCTTCGCAGTGGCCACTCCGTCTGCTGCGATGGAGTATGTAATTCCATTCACTGTCACGGAGGTACTTACTGCCATGACACCGTTGGATTTAAAATAATAGTTCTTCTGATCGATCGTCTTCAGACCAGTATACATATAACCGGTACTGGTGGCAAAATAGTAGCTGATATTTTTGGATTTGTTTTTTACCCATTTGGTTGCCATATAACCGGAAGTTTTGTAAAAATAACGTTTCTGCCCTTTGCTGTTGGTGAGCCAGCCGGTTGCCATAATGCCTCCACCTTTTGTGAAATAACGTTTCCTTCCCTTGCTGCAGTTTACCCAGCCTGTGGTAAGCTTACCTGTTTTGGGGTTGAAATAGCGCTTATGGCCTTTGGAATCTGTCATCCAGCCGGTTGCCATAACACCCTTGCCTTTTGTAAAATAGTAGGTATATTTGCCATTGACCTTCATCCAGCCCTTTACCTGTACTCCGGTCTTTGTGTTAAAGTAGTACTTGTATCCGCCCAGGGTCAGCCAGCCTTTCTGCTTGCTCCCATCACTTTTTATGTAGTATGTTTTTCCATCGATAGTTTTAAAGCCTGCAGTGGCAGCCTGTACCTCTTTTGCAGAAGCAGAAAAGACTGTGCTTCCCACGATCAGCAGCATGGCAAGCATCAGACCCTTCAGCCATTTTTTTGTTCTGAAACTCTTCATAATTTTCCCCATTTCCTGTTTTAGATATAAAAGCTAGTTTGTCTCAAAAATTACAAAAATGTTACATTTCGTTTATTATATCGTAATGAATAAACACTGTCAACTTTTTTGTAACTGTGGACGGACTCCTGCCATATGATGAAGTGTAAATAAAATTTGCTGGAGGACTTATCGATGAGTGACTTAGCGGCTACCAATTGTGGATGTGATTGCGGATGTGGTTGTGATTCCGGATGCAGCACAGGATGTGGATGTAACAATAACTGTGGCTGTAATAATGGCTGCGGAACTTCCTTGTTTGGAAACGGTGGAAACAGCTGCTCCTGTATCCTTTGGATCATCTGTCTGATGTGTTGCTGTGGAAACAACAGTGGCTGTGGCTGTAATAACAACGGCTGCAACGACAGCTGTTGGATCATCATCCTTCTTCTGCTTTTGTGCGGAAATGGATGCGGCTGCAACAATTGCTGCTGATCTTTTGAAAAGGCAGAGGTTATTTCCTCTGCCTTTTCTGTTGCCGTTTTTCTGCTTCCTCCTGTTTCTGTTTTTTCTCTTCCAGACATTTCAGATCTATTTCATAAAAAGAATTTCCATCAATGACAAGTTCCTGTTTTTTTTCAGATTCCATAATCACATTCCTTTGAAAAATTTCTTCTATATATAATATGACCAGAGAAGGTTTCTGTCATATTTCTTTCTGCAAATTCATAGATTTCAGGAAAAAGGATTTTTTTATGGAACAGGAGCCTATCGCACGTACTGCTCTGGATGAAATGGTGGAAAGTGACCAGGATCAGATGCTGAAAGCCATGATCCCGTACCTTCCTTCTTCCGGGCAGCGGTTTTTATCTGTGTATACGAAAGTCCGGGAACTTCGGAATACCATGTCGCTTTTTCAAAGCAGCCGTAGAACAGCCGATCTGCAGGCTACCGGTTTTTCCGGCACCGATCCTCTGGAAATGCTGCAGGATATCCGTAAGTGCTGTGGCGGAGAAAATCGCCGTCAGATCGATCATATCACCAGTCTTATGGCTACGATCCAGATGCTTCAGATCATGAATGAAGATTCGTCAGGAGGTGAGAATCCATGAGTGATGACTGGAAAAATAATCCCCGGCTTTCCGGAATGGACCCTCAGAAGCTTTCCATGCTTCAGGGACTGGCAGATCAGGGATTGGGGAAAAATCCGTCCGAACTTCTGCCTTTTATCATGGGCGCAGCTTCTAAAGGAAAAAATGCGGGCTTAAATTTCAGCTCTGATGAGATCTCCACTATCATAGAAGTTCTGAAAATGGGGAAAAGTCCGGCAGAGGCAGCTAAGCTTGACAGAATTGTGAATCTGATGAAAATGATACGTCATTAACAGCTTTGTGATCCCGGAACAGCGGTTTTCTGTTCCGGGATTTTCTACTTTGTAATTCTTTTTATATTTGTCGGAATATAATCTGCAAAAATCTGACATATCCATAGATTCTATCGCATAATTCATAGAACATATTCCCTATTTTTGTGATATTTTTTTATCATTTTCCCTTTCTTCTTATATCAGTATATGGTATACTTGTCCGTGAAATGAATGATATGCAAAATAGGATTTTATGCGTCAAGTGTTTGGCGAATGGGGAGTTGTCGCCAGAACGAAAAGTACGTCTTACGGTATGAAATCCGCACCCGTTGCAGCAATATAAGAGAATATCTCATATTGTGTAGGGCTTTTTCGACATACGTTCTATTACAATTGGAGATATCTTTTTTTATGCGCAAAAATAAAAGAGACAGTCTCCGAAAAACGTGATTTTTTTAACAAATGGAGGTTGTTATTTATGGTAGACAAAGCAAAAGTTGAAGAGGCGATCAAGCTTCTTCTCGAGGGAATCGGCGAGGATGTAAACAGAGAGGGACTGCAGGGAACTCCGGAACGTATCGCCCGCATGTGCGAGGAAATTTATGGCGGACTTGATAATGAAGCGGATGAACATCTTCAGAAACAGTTTCATGTAGAGAATAATGAAATGGTTCTGGAAAAGGATATTACCTTTTATTCCATGTGTGAACATCATCTTATGCCCTTTTACGGAAAAGCTCATATCGCATATATCCCAAATGGCAAGGTTACCGGCTTAAGCAAGCTGGCCCGTACCGTTGATGTGTATGCAAGAAGACCGCAGATCCAGGAACGTCTGACTGTGCAGATCGCAGATGCGCTGGAACGTGTTCTCGCTCCAAAGGGAATCATGGTTATGCTGGAAGCGGAGCATACCTGCATGACCATGCGAGGGATCAAAAAGCCAGGAAGCAAAACGGTTACGACTGTTACCAGAGGTGAATTTAAAGAAAATATGGAGCTTCAGAAACAGTTTCTTGCTATGGTCAAGGACTGATGGACAGAGTGAATCAAATCTGGAATCATCCGCTCTATCAGAATGAGCTTAATAAGCTTCAGCTTCTGGAGACTGACCGTGAATTCTGCAGACATACACCGGAGCATTTTTTGGATGTGGCACGCCTTGCCTATATCCGGGCACTTGAGGAAAATGCTCCTGTTTCAAAGGAACTGATCTACTGTACTGCCCTTCTTCACGATATCGGACGGGCCAGACAGTATGAAGATGGCACTCCTCATGATGAGGCCGGTGCTGCTATCGCAGGACAGATCTTAAACGAGCTTGGATTTTCTATGGAAGAAATGGAAGCGATCATTGCGGCAATACGTGGTCACAGAGCTCAGACGGATCCGACAGTTCTTGGAAAACTGCTCTATACTGCGGACAAAAGCTCCAGAAACTGTTTTTCCTGTAAAGCAGAGCCGGAATGTTACTGGTCTCCTGCCAAAAAAAATATGACGATCCAATATTAGGAGGTTTTTCCATGAAAATCGGAAATCGTGAGTTTGATGTAAAAAACAAAACATATATTATGGGTATCCTAAATGTTACACCGGATTCTTTCTCAGATGGCGGAAAATGGAACGATATGGATCATGCCCTGAAACATACAGAAGCTATGATCGCCGAAGGTGCTGATATTCTTGATATCGGTGGAGAATCCGCACGTCCGGGGCATACACCGGTTGGCGCACAGGAGGAAATCGAGCGTATTCTTCCTGTTATCGAAGCAGTAAAAGGGCGTTTTGATATCCCCATCTCTGTAGATACCTATAAGGGATGTGTTGCGGAAGAAGCCCTGAAACACGGAGCAGATCTTATCAATGACATCTGGGGACTGAAATATGATCCTGAAATGGCTCCTGTTATTGCCAGATATCAGGCTCCCTGCTGTCTGATGCATAACAAAGATAATACTGAATACAATAATTTTATTGTGGATATGCTGGCAGAAACCCAGGAATGTGTCAATATTGCCAAACGTGCCGGTATTGCCGATGATAAGATCATCCTTGATCCTGGTGTCGGATTTGGTAAAACCTATGAGATGAACCTGATGACCATGGATAATCTGGAGCTTTTCCGGAAGCTGGGATATCCGGTACTTCTTGGTACCTCCAGAAAATCCATGATCGGACTTGCCCTTGATCTTCCTGTAGATCAGCGTGTAGAGGGAACTCTTGCCACATCGGTGATCGGTGTTATGAAGGGTTGTGCATTTGTCCGTGTTCATGACATCAAAGAAAATAAACGCGTCATCCAGATGACAGAAGCTATTCTGGGACGTTAGGAGGAACTGATGGATAAAATCGAAATCAGAGATCTTGAGATTTTTGCAAACCATGGTGTGTTTCCGGAAGAAACAGCTCTCGGACAGAAATTTGTTGTTTCTGCTGTTATGTATACAGAAACACGTCCGGCAGGGCTGACAGATGATCTTTCTGCTTCCATCAATTATGGAGAAGTCAGTCATATGATCACCGATTTTCTTCAGAAAAATACTTATAAACTTCTGGAGGCTGCTGTGGAGAATCTGGCAGAGATGCTGCTGCTTTCTCTCCCTCTTCTTAAAAAGATCACTCTCCGTATTGAAAAGCCCTGGGCTCCGGTAGGCCTTCCGCTGAAAACCGTTGCTGTGGAAATTACCCGAGGCTGGCATACGGCTTATATTGCTTTTGGTTCCAATATGGGGGATAAGAAGAAATACCTGGACAATGCGATCCAGGGTCTTCGGGATATGAAAGAGATTGTTGTTGAAAAGGTTTCCGAGTATCTTGTAACGGAGCCTTATGGGGATGTGGAGCAGGATGAGTTTCTCAACGGAGCCTTAAGAGTCCGGACGCTGCTTTCTCCGGAGGAGCTTCTTGACAGGCTGCATGTGCTGGAACAGGCTGCGGACCGGAAAAGGATCATTCACTGGGGACCAAGGACACTGGATCTGGATATTCTGTTTTACGATAATGAGATCATTGATACAGTGGAACTACATGTGCCTCATATTGATATGGAAAACAGGGATTTTGTTTTGAAGCCTATGGTGGAGATCGCACCGTATCTTCGGCATCCGGTGTTGAATTTAACAATGGAGCAGTTGTTAAAAAAGCTTGAGGGAAAAACTTTGGCGGTGTGACTTTATTTATTAAATAATAAAAAGATAACAAGCCCGATACAGATATCTTTACTACAATCTGTATCGGGCTTGTTTTGTATCAGTGTGAATTATTGACTATTATCTAAAAAATATTTTATTTCTGGTTTACCAGGTCGAATTCGTCGGTGATCTCTTTGGATGGTGCCTTGGTAATGAGGCTGACGATGATGTTTGCTGCAATGGCCACCAGGAATGCGGGAAGAAGTTCATAGATTCCCCAGGCGCCGCCGAGCGTGCTGATTCCGTATTTCCAGATAAATACCATGGAACCGCCACAGATCATTCCTGCCAGGGCTCCCTGCCAGTTGGAACGTCTCCAGAATAATGCCAGAAGTACCACCGGGCCGAATACGGCTCCGAAGCCTGCCCAGGCAAAGGATACGATAGTAAACACAGAGCTGTTCGGGTCGCGGGCAATAAACATGGCTACTACTGCGATGAGAAGAAGCGTGATCTTATCGGCTACCATGCTTTCTTTTTTTGTTTCTTTATCCTTCAGGATACTTCCGAGAAGGTCGGAAGAAACTGCTGAGGATGCTGCCAGGAGCTGAGAATCTGCAGTTGACATGGTGGATGCCAGGATTCCTGCAAGGATGAGTCCTGCAAGGATTGCTGCAATTACACCATGTTTACTGAGAAGATCTGCGATCTGAACGATAATTGTCTCAGATGCGGAGCCTTCCAGAAGGTCAAACTCTCCTGCTGCTGTCATTCCAAGTCCTACCACACCGATCAGTACTGCTACTGCCAGTGAGATCACTACCCATGTAGTTGCTACTCTTCTGGAAAGTGTAAGCTTCTCTTCGTCTTCGATCGCCATGAAACGAAGAAGAATATGCGGCATTCCGAAATATCCAAGTCCCCATGCAAGCATGGAAATGATATTAAGCAGTGGATATGCCTGTTCTGTTCCGGTTGTTGGATCATATGTAGTAAACATAGTCAGATATCCGGGCAGTGATCTTGCATGGTCTGCAACTGCTTCAATACCACCTGCTGTGCTGATCCCGAATACAAATACGATCACAAGAGCGATGGACATGATGATACTCTGGATAAAGTCCGTGGTAGATGCTGCCAGGAATCCTCCCAGTGTGGTGTATCCAACGATGACCAGTGCACTGATGATCATAGCTGGCAGATATTTTACACCGAAGAGACTTGCAAAAAGTTTACCACAGGCTGCAAATCCGGAAGCTGTATACGGAATAAAAAAGATCACGATAAAAATCGCTCCGATAGACTGCAGGATCTTTTTCTCATCTCTGTAACGATTACTGAAAAAGGATGGCAATGTAATGGAATTTCCTGCCACATGTGTGTAGCGGCGGATTCTTTTTGCCACGATCCTCCAGTTTACGTAAGTTCCGATCGCAAGGCCAATGGCTGTCCAGCCTGCATCTGCAATACCGGTAAGATAAGCAAGTCCCGGCAGGCCCATCAGAAGCCAGCTGCTCATGTCAGAAGCCTCTGCACTCATAGCTGTGACAAGTGGACCAAGCTTTCGTCCTCCAAGATAGAAATCAGAACTGTCATTATTGTTTTTGGAGCAAAGATAACCTACAAAGATCATTGCACCCAGATAGACGATAATGGCTGCCATTATACAAATATGTGCTGTTGTCATTGTTTCTCTCCCTTCCATGTTTCTGCTTTAAAATCACAAAACATGAGGGATTTTGCTTATGCATCCCCATGCTTTCTGCTTTTAAACCAGTTTTACACATATTTATAAATTTTATTATATTAACTTTAGAAAGTAAAGAGAATTTTTCGTTTTTTTACATAAAAAAGTATTTTATATGAAGAAAAAGGGCTGAACCATATAAGGCGGCCCAGCTCTTTTTCAAAATCTCTGTTTATTTTTCTTCCATACGCTTCTGCACATCTTCCACTGTATATGCAAGCTTCTCAACATCCTCGGAATAAGTCAGCCCCTCCTTCTCAGCCAGAGCTTTCAGAACACCGATCGTTTTCTGAAGATGCATGTAGTTTCCGCGGAGGAACCACCTGTCAGCGCGATGTATTCTCTGTAATAATTCATGAACATGTTCATTTCCGGGCTGTCCTGATTATATACTACAACACCTATTGTATATTGGATATCTCCGTCTTCGACAGCAGCAGAATGCCCAGTACTTTAAAGTTTTTAAAAATCATACTGTTTTGTGCATTTCCTTATTTTTCCGTTACATAATGGCAGGCTACTTCATGTCCGGACTCTACTTCTGTGAGCACAGGACGGATCGTCCTGCATTTCTCCATGCAGTGTTCGCAACGATTCTGGAATGGACAGCCATGAGGAACATCCAGAGGGCTGGGGGCCTCACTTTCGATGCTCTCGATCTTTTTGTTCTGATCCATATGAATGGAAAACTGTGCCCCCAGAAGAGCCTGTGTATATGGATGAAGAGACTTTTCCGTAACATCCTCTCCCGGAATTACCTCCACGATATTCCCGAGGTACATGACAGCAATCTGATGAGCAAAGGAACGGATCAGAGCCAGGTCATGGCAGATAAAAAGCATGCTGATGTTTTTCTCCTTCTGGAGACGTACCAGAAGCCGGATCACGGACTCCTGTACGGAAACGTCAAGTGCAGAGGTAGCCTCATCGCACACCAGGATCTCCGGTTCCAGGGAAAGTGCCCGGGCAATACTGATACGCTGACGCTGTCCGCCACTCATGTTATGTGGATAGCGGTCTGTAAAATCTTCAGGAAGCTCTACCATTTTCAGAAGTTCTCTGGCCTTGGATTCCTTTTCGCTTCTTTTCAGCTTTCCGTAATTGATCAGGGGTTCTGTGAGAATATCCACGATCTTCATTTTGGGGTCAAAGGACGCCAGCGGATCCTGGAATACCATCTGCATGTTCTGACGGTTCAGCCAGGTTTCTTTTTTGGAAAGATCAGAGAGGTTTTTTCCATGGTAAAGGATCTCTCCGCTGGTCGGCTTGTCAAGAGAAATGACCATGCGGACAAAGGTTGATTTACCGCAGCCACTTTCTCCGACGATTCCCAGAGTCTTTCCTTTATAAACATTTAAGTTTACGTCATTGCAGGCTGTTAAAGTTCTGCCGCCGGAAGCCGGGAACTGTTTTACGATATGTTTTGCACTGAGTACGATATCGGATTCCTTAAACATAACGCTGTCCCTCCATTTCCGGCACTGCAGCCAGCAGTTTCTTTGTATAGTCACTGGTCGGATGCTCCATGACTTCATCTCGTGTTCCCTGATCCACAACTTTTCCGTTCTGCATAACAACAAGCTGATCAGCCATATAGGCTGCTACGCCAATGTTATGGGTAACAATGATGATACCGGTTCCGAAATCATCACGAAGCTCCATCATCTGGCGTACGATCTGTGCCTGTGTGGTAACATCCAGCGCACTGGTCGGCTCATCTGCAAGAAGCAGCTCCGGGTTAAAAGTCATGGCCATGGCAATACCAACTCGCTGGCGCATACCACCGGAAAGCTGGTGAGGATAACTTTTCATGATATTTTCTGCGTCAGGAAGACGCATTTTCTGAAGCATGGAGCATCCCTTCTTCCATGCTTCTGCTTTGGATACATCCGTATGTGTACAGATATATTCTACATACTGACTTCCAATCTTACGGATAGGGTTCAGGGTTCCGCCGCAGTCCTGGAAGATCATGGAAATGCGGGTACCCCTTAAATTTCTCCATTCATCCTTTGTATTGGAAAGCAGAGAATGTCCGTGAAACTGAATATCTCCGGTGCTGACCCGGCCACCTCCGGCAAGTGCGCCGAGGACAGCACGGATCACGGTTGTTTTTCCACTTCCACTCTCGCCTACCACACTGATGATCTCCCCCTTCTTCATGGAAAGGTTGAAATGTTCAATGGTAGGTGCCTGTTTTCCGTACTGAACGGAAAGATCCTTGATCTCAAGCATAAATAAGCGCTCCTTTACTCGGCAAGAGTGATATCCTTTGTCAGCCAGTAATAATCCATTGGATACATCTTAACACCTGTTACCTTTTTGTTGGAGAAGAGGTAGGTTGTCTCATAACCAAAGAATACAGTTGCAGCATCATCCATGATATCCTGCTGAATATCGATGATGAGATCTTTTCTCTTGTCCTCATCAAATGTCTGCGCAAGCTCGTCAAGAAGCTTGTCAACCTCCGGGTTATTGTATCCTGCAGTATTGTTTGCAGAGGAGCTGTACCAGTTCTCTCTTAAGTAGTTCTCAGGGTCTCCAGTGTTTGCTACCAGCACGTTCCAGATCAGAAGGTCATACTGACCGGAATCTCTCATGTCAAGAAGTGTCTCATAACTTACTGTGTTCAGGTTTACGTTGATACCGATCTCCTTCAGACTGGCCTGTGCTGCCTGTGCGTATACACCAAGCTCGGCACGGCTTGTGTAGATAACAAAATCAAGAACAAGAGGATCTCCGTCAGGAGTTTCTACAAATCCGTCACCGTCAACATCTTTGTATCCAGCCTCATCAAGGATCTTCTTTGCGCTGTCCGGATCATAGGAATTTTCATCCTTCAGATCATCGAATCCAAAGTCAAGTGTTGGAGGAACCGGTGCTTTACCAGCTGTTGCACCACCCTCGAGAAGAGTGTTGCAGTATGTTTCCTTGTCAAGACCACGAAGAAGTGCCTGGCGAAGAGCCTTATCGCTGAGTGCATGATCCTCGTTCTGGTTCATGAATGCATAGGTGGAACGAAGAGACTGAAGCTCCTGGATGTCGTAATTGTCATTTCCCTCAAACTCAACCAGGTTCTCTGTTTTCAGGTTGTAAGCGATATCGATCTCACCTGTCTGAAGAGCCATGGAACGTGTTGTCTGGTCATCCACACATTTCAGTGTAACTTTATCAAGGGGAACTTCTCCATCCCAGTAGTTCTCATTTTTTACTACGATACAAGAATCCGTCGGGCTGAAAGATTCTACTGCGTAAGGTCCTGTACAGATCGGTCCTTCCATGGCAAATGTAGAATCATCTACATTTGTATCTACGATCAGAAACAGCGGGTCTGCAAGGCATCCGGCCATGTTTGCATTTGCTCTGTTCAGATGGAAGATCAGGTTCTGTCCGTCAACTTCGAGGCTGTCGAGATCAAAGAATTCCGGAACACGGTCACTCTTTTCAGCGGTACGTTCGATGGAGGCTTTTACCATCTCCGGTGTCATATCGTCACCGTTGGAGAATTTTACGCCCTCACGGATCTTGAAGGTCCATGTTTTTCCATCGTCACTGTTTTCCCACTTTTCCGCAAGACATGGAACGATCTCACCGTTCTCATCGAATTTTGTAAGGCACTCACCGATCGCATAACGGGATACAACCCAGCTGAAATACTGCTCTGTCGGCTCCAGTGTATCTGCAAAGCTTGTTACTCCGATGGTGATCTCCTTATCACTTTTTTTGTCACCTTTTGCCTGAGCCACTGTTGTCATTGAAAGGGTCATCATACATGCAAGTGTAGCAGCCAGCACTTTTTTAACTACATTATTTCTCATTTCATCCTCCTAAAGATAATATACTGATTATATGGTGTTGGTTTGTTACAGAGTTGTTTTATTGATCCTGGCGCGGATCCAGTACATCACGGATGCTGTCTCCAAGCATGTTGAAAACAACAACACAGATCACGATAGCGATACCAGGGTAGATCATAAGCCATGGCGCCTTTGCCATGTAGGTTCTTCCTTCATTCAGCATCAGTCCCCACTCCGGTGTCGGCGCAGTTGCACCAAATCCCAGGAATGAAAGGGAAGCCAGCTCCAGCATCATGGTTCCGATATCTGCTGCCGCAGTTACCACCATCTGGGTTACCATGTTGGGAAGAATGTGTACAAGAAGAATTTTCCAGGTCTTTGTTCCGTTTACTATAGCTGCCTCTATGTAAAGACTCTTCTTGACTTTCAAGACCATACTTCGTGCAAGACGGGCATATTTTGTCCAACTTACAGCCGCAATGGAGATAACGGCATTGACCAGGTTTGGTCCAAGCATACCGGCAATAGCAATGGCCAGTACAAGCCCAGGGAAGGAGATCATCATATCTGCGATACGCATGATCACTGCATCCACAACGCCGCCGAAATATCCGGCAATAACTCCTAAAAATGTACCGATGACAAAGATCACCGCAACCAGACATAAGGTCATGATCAGAGAGGTTCTTGTTCCGAAGATAACACGGGAAAGAAGATCTCGTCCAAGCTTATCCGTTCCGAACGGATGAGCGGAACTTGGCTCCTGCAGTGATTCGGTCATAACTGCATTCAGTGGATCATATGGTGAGAGCTGCGGCGCAAAGATCGCAATTCCGATCACCACGAGACCCAGAATGAAGAAAAGAGTGAACTGTTTATTTTCTTTGAATGTTCGTAATACCTTTTTCAATTATCTATCCTCCTTAAGTCTTGGATCGAGATAAGTATAGGACAGATCCACAAGCAGGTTGATGCACATGTACAGGATCGCGATCCAGAGTACATAGCCCTGTACAAGAGGATAGTCACGACAGGAAATTGCTTTTACTGCCATATTTCCCATTCCGGGCCAGTTGTAAATGATCTCTACAACTGCAGTACCTCCCAGAAGACTTCCAAGGGAAAGTCCCAACAGCGTTACCAGCGGAAGCATAACATTAGGAAGGACGTGTTTCCAGAGAATGACGCTTTCCTTGATTCCACGCATTCTTGCACCTGTGACATAATCCTGATGAAGTTCCTCCAGCACTGCACTTCTTACCTGTCTGGTATATTTTGCAGACATGGCAAGTGCAAGAGTCAGCGCCGGGAGGATCATGGATTTAAAATCCGTACTGCCTCCTGCAACATTGATCCAGCGAAGCTGAACACCAAAGATGCTGAGAAGGATCAGGCCCAGCCAGAAGCTTGGAACAGATACTCCCACAAAGGTAATTCCTCTCACAAAATAATCCGGGAATTTGTTCTGATATACAGCGGCCAGGATTCCAAGCGGTATGGAAATAATGACCATCATCAGAAGTGCCAGCAACGACATCCTCAGCGTCGGCCAGAAACAGGATACCAGTTTATCTGTTACCGGCATTTTGAAAGAATAGGACTGTCCCATATCTCCTGTAACAACACCCTTCAGCCAGGAACCATACTGCACGAGAAAGGGCTGATCAAGGCCAAGCTCATGTCTTGTCTGTTCCAGAAGCTCTGGTGTAGGAAGATTACCACACTCTGTCAGCATG
The DNA here is from genome assembly GCF_039062885.1 of Blautia sp. 2227st1_G12_2227SCRN_220401. NCBI lineage: Bacteria > Bacillati > Bacillota > Clostridia > Lachnospirales > Lachnospiraceae > Blautia > Blautia sp. 2227st1_G12_2227SCRN_220401. The sequence continues at coordinate 198,512 of NZ_JBCLNI010000001.1, forward strand.
ATCTCCGCAGGATCACCAGGTGACAGGTAGGTCAGTCCAAATGTGAAAAAGCTGATTCCAAATAATACAATGATGATCTGGAGAAATCTTTTTCCTACTTGTTTCTTTGTCACGTTTTACTCCTTTCCTCATTTGATGCGATTTTAACATTGCCGTTTTAATTTAGTTAGATAAAAGAAACTATTGGATTCTTAATATGCAGAATATGCATGGAATTTTAGAAAATTTGCACGAAAAAAGCCCGTGACGAAATACGGGCACACAAAATAAATATGCTTCCTATCTTCCGTAAGAATCATTTTAAAACAATTGCAAGCAGGTCTCCTGACTTAGGATCCTTACCCTCAGACACCTTCCCGGTCTATTTCTCACGCACTCGACCAGTGGTACTTTGTCTGAGGATTTCCCCTTACAGTGACGGGATCGTACCGGATTTACACCGGTTTCCCTATTAATCCTCTCAGAACTTACAACGGCTGATGTGAAAATCAGCAAATGCTGTCAAATTACTGAAACATTATATGATAAAACTATAGTTTATGTCTATGGAAAAATGTTATATTTTTAGAAAACTCATAAATTTTGTTAAAGATGCTTGAATTGTATATATCCCCCATGGGGGATTTGACAATTGGATTTATCTGATCTGCTAAAAAAACACGGATTTTACCTCGCTATTTTTACAAATAGAATAGCAAATGGTAAAACCCGGTTTTCTTACTGTTTCAATATGATTTCAGACAGAAGCGTTCTGAAAAGGTTGTTTACTATCAGGTCAGAGTCTCCGTGATCGCTGCATATGCGATCATTGGTCCGTCTTCAATAATGTTCAGACTGGCTGTCTGATAAAGTACGACTCCGTTTTCAGTTGCAATAGATGTGTAAAGTAAATTTCCATAGTAATCTCTCAGTTCACCCAATTCTTCTCCCTTAAAGAAGTACTCTCCAGGCTTCTTGGATGGATACCAGCATCCGGTATACGGCGCATATTCATAGACTACATTTTCAAGAAGCATCTGACGGTAATGCTTCAGACCATGACATTTCTTTCCCTGGAGATGAAAAACAAGGTGACGGACGTCTCTTTTATCCTGTTCTACTTCCTCCCAGGTCCAGTAGCTGTGTCCGCCTCTTTCGATGAGAATACTTGGAATTCCAAGAGAAGAAGCATAATTGTAGGCGCCACCTGTGGCGGTTGTGGAACGGACCACATATTTTACGCCGATATGCCGTGCCATATGTAATGATTTCTCTGCTGTCTTTTCATCTACAACCCCTACATAATAAACATAGGGATGAAGCTGTTCGAACCCATCTCCGCTATGCAGGTCGATATAATAATCTGCTATGGAAAAAAGCTTTGTCACTATAGCATAGGCAATACGATCTGCAGCTGTTCCCTCAGGATCTCCGGGGAAAACGCGGTTCAGGTTCTTGCCATCCTCATAGACCAGACTCATGGTGCGATGCTCAAAGCCACTGACATTGACCAGTGGAACGATGATCACATTTCCCTTTAGTTCTTCCGGTTGAAATTCTTTTGCAAGTTCCATTGCCGCCTGGATTCCTACATACTCCGCACTGTGTATTCCCGCTGTGATCAGTATCGTCGGTCCGTCTTTCACTCCGCATATCACAGTTGCCGGCATTGCTATGCCGTATCCTGTGATCTTAATTTTCCCCTGTGCCTTCTCTCCTTTTTCAATCACCCAGTCATCAATTTTGATCATTGGTTGTTTCCCTTTTCCTTTTTTATATTTCCGCACTTTTGACGATAAGTATATCATGCCTAACCGAAATTGTACATATTCTTTTAAGATTCCGGGAAAACAGAAAAAAGCTTTCGTAACCGTTCATTCTGATCCGACGTACAAAAGCTTTTTTCCTGAATGATATATAATTTATCTTTTTACCAATTCTTTGGTGATTTCTTCCCAGCTGACTCCTTTTTCCACCATAAGTACCATCATATGATAAAGAAAATCTGAAATTTCGTATTTAATCTCTTCTTTATCTGGATTTTTGGCTGCAATGACGATCTCTGTGCATTCTTCACCGACTTTTTTCAAAATCTTGTCAATTCCCTTATCAAAAAGATAATTGGTATAGGAACCTTCCTTTGGATGTTCTTTTCGGTCAGTGATCACATCATACACATTCTGGAACACGTGAAGTGGGTTGGTATCATCGTACTCTTTTTTCAGCAGCGGTTTGAAGAAACAGGTACGGTTTCCTGTATGGCAGGCTGCGCCAATCTGCTCCACTTTGGCAAGGATCGTATCATTATCACAGTCAATAGTAAGAGACTTTACATACTGTACGTGTCCGGATGTCAGACCTTTGGTCCAGAGCTCATTCCGGCTGCGACTCCAGTATGTCATTTTTCCAAGCTTCAATGTTGTGTTAAAAGCAAGCTCATTCATATAGGCCAGCATCAGTACTTCATCCGTCCGGTAATCCTGGACAATAACCGGAACCATTCCGTCACTGTTTAATTTAAAGTCCGACCATGCAATATTACTTTTATATGTGTTTACCGGAATTCCGGCTTCTTCGCAGGTTTCCTTAAATGTATGCAGATCATTTTCAAGACTGCTTACATAAGCACCGCAAAGTCCGGACACAGCTGGTTCTCCTAAAAGCTCCAGAACGTTCTCAGATCTGTTTTCATCGGTATGAAGAACAATGGAAATCTGAGAAATCTCTGCAATTTCATTTTCGACAGTGTCCAAAGCCAGAACAGTGTCTGCATATGTTTCGATCAGATCCTGATTTTCTGTGAATTCTCTCAGATCAGAGATGCTGATCATCATACGCTCTTTTCCAAAGCGCCGGGATACTTCTTCCAGAAGCTTGATATTATTCTCTTTCGAAAAATTCAGTACAACTTTGGCACATCCCGCATAGATCAGCTTTTTTACATCTTCCATACGTTTGATATTTCCCGCTGCGATCACCGGGATCTCAGATACCTGACAGATATCACGGATTTTTCCGATCGCACGGTCATGCTCTGCATCTGCGGAAGAAAAGTCAAATACCAGAAGCTCATCTGCCCCATTGTCACCGTAAAATTTTGCAAGTGTTTCTACATTTCCGTCTCCGAAAAGATTTCTCTGTCCAAATCCGGTTACCGCCTTTTCTGAATGAAGATAAAGGCATGGGATCAACTGTTTGTTCATAAGTGGTCTCCTTCTGTATCAGAGGCTTCCCTTGGTAGAAAGCACGTCTGTGATCCGGGAATCGTACTGTGTTGCTGCATCAAGGGCTTTCGCAAAGCTTTTAAACATGGCCTCTGCCACATGATGGCTGTTTCCTCCGGAAAGAACCTTGATGTGAAGATTCATTGCTGCGGAATAGGATACTGCATAAAAGAATTCCTTTACCATCTCTGTAGCCATATCTCCTATTTTTTCCGTAGAAAACGCTGCATCCCATCCAAGATAAGGTCTTCCGGAAAGATCTACTGCGCAGAGCACAAGCACTTCATCCATAGGAAGGATACAGCTGCCGTAACGTTTGATTCCTTTTTTGTCGCCAACTGCCTCACGGATAGCGTTTCCAAGGACGATCCCTGTATCTTCAATGGTGTGATGATCATCTACATTCAGATCACCGTGGACTCTCAGCGTAAGATCATACAGTCCATGGCGCGTAAAACCGTCCAGCATATGGTCAAAAAAGCCAATGCCTGTATCAATATCGGAACTTCCTGTTCCATCAATATTCAGCTGCAGACGTATCTGCGTTTCTTTTGTGTTTCTTTCGATCAGTGCTTCTCTTGCCATTATTCGTTCTCCTTGTCCTCTTCCTCAAAACGGACTGCAATGGAATTTGCGTGTGCAGTCAACTGTTCCGATGTGGCAAACTGGATAATGTCCTTGTGGATTTTTCGGAGTGCTTTCCTGGAATAATATACAATACTGGATTTCTTGATAAAATCATCTACAGAAAGTGCGGAGAAAAATTTTGCGGTTCCATTGGTAGGAAGCACATGGTTTGGTCCTGCAAAATAATCTCCAAGGGGTTCAGAGCTGTGCTCTCCGATAAAGATCGCACCTGCATTTCGTACCTTCATCATATCTTCAAAAGGATTCTTTGTGACGATCTCCATATGTTCAGAAGCAATTTCATTGGCAGCCTCAATGGCCTCGTCCATATCTTCTGCGATCAGGATATAACCAAAGTTCTCCAGGGATTTCTCAATAATGGCTTTTCTGGAAAGTACCTCAACAAAACCTCTGACTTCTTTATCTACCTGATCTGCAAATTCCTCATTTGTTGTGATCAGGATCGCAGATGCCATCTCATCATGTTCTGCCTGAGAAAGAAGATCTGCTGCAATATAACGAGGATTTGCAGTCTCATCTGCAAGAACGAGGATCTCGCTTGGGCCGGCAATAGAATCAATGCTTACGTATCCATAAACTGCCTTTTTTGCAAGCGCAACAAAAATATTTCCGGGTCCTACGATCTTGTCAACCTTTGGAATACTCTCGGTTCCATATGCAAGTGCTCCGATGGCCTGTGCACCACCCACTTTATAGATTTCATCTGCTCCGGCTTCGTTGGCAGCAACAAGTGTGCTTGGATTTACTTTTCCGTCTTTTCCAGGAGGTGTTGTCATTACAATACGGTCAACACCGGCAACTTTTGCAGGAACGATATTCATAAGCACGGAAGACGGATATACAGCCTTTCCACCGGGAACGTAAACACCTACACAGTTCAGAGCGGTTACCTTCTGACCAAGCATGGTTCCGTCTGTTGTGCTTGTGAACCAGCTGTTCTGAAGTTGCTTTTCGTGATAGCTGCGGATATTCACCAATGCTTTTTTGATCACATCGATCAGGGAAGGATCTACCAGCTTGTATGCTTCCTCGATCTCCTCAGGGGTTACACGGATCGTATCCTTTGTCACTTCGACTTTATCAAATTCTCTGGTAAATGCAAATAACGCGGTATCTCCCTCTGCTTTTACTTTGGCAAGGATATTTGCTACTGCATCCTCGTATTTTCCATAATTATTAGGGCTTCTTTTTAAGAGAGTTTCCAGAATATCTTTTGTAGATTCTTTGGTGAGTTTTACCTTACGCATAATAAATTCTGCCTTCTTTCTGTATTTTGGAGGTTCATCTGTTGTTCAGTTTATTTGATCACACCTCGAAGTTCCGTGATCAGTTTGCGGATCCGTTCATCTTCCATTTTCATGCTGACCTGATTGACTACCATACGTGCAGACAGCGGGCAGACTTCTTCCAGCACCTTCAGGCCATTCTCGCGAAGGGTGCTTCCGGTTTCCACGATATCCACGATAACCTCGGAAAGTCCTACGATCGGTGCAAGCTCGATGGAACCGTTCAGCTTAATGATCTCCACAGTCTGATGCTTTTTGTTATAGAAGTAATCCTTTGCAATATTTGGATATTTTGTAGCTACACGGATCAGCTGATTGTTATTCAGGACTTCTCTCGCGCTTTCAGGGCCGCATACGCACATGCGGCATGCTCCAAATCCAAGATCCATAACCTCATATAGCTTTCTTCCTTCTTCCAGAATGGTATCCTTACCTACGATACCGATATCTGCTGCACCATACTCTACATAAGTCGGCACATCCGGACCTTTTGCAAGGAAAAACTTCAGCTTCAGTTCCTCATTGGTAAAGATCAGCTTTCGGGAATCTTTGTCACGCATCTCCTCACATGTAATACCGATCTTCTCAAACATATCCAGTGTTTTGCTGGCCAGACGCCCTTTTGTGAGGGCAAATGTAAGATATCTCATCAGTCCTGCTCCTCCTTTGCCGGGCACAATGCCACTTTTTTACCTTTATTTCGAAGCTCCATTGCTTCCTGGATCGCTTTTTTCAGATTTCCCGGATCATAAGTGATCACAATGGTCTTATCACCGGACGGAACGGTCAGCTTCTGTCTGGAAAGCGCGAGCATCAGGTTATCAACCACAATGGCAAATCCAATGGAAGAAGCCGGTTTTCCGAAATGCTTCATCAATTCGTTGTAGCGTCCGCCTTTGATCAGGGGTTCACCGGTTCCATATGTATAAGCCTGGAAAATGATCCCTGTATAATAACGGAACTTACTGAGCATTCCAAAATCAAAAGCAATGTATTTCTCACAGCCGTATACTTTCAGGATCTCATAAATTTCTTCCAGTCGTTTTACTGCAGAAAGTGCTTCCGGATTGGAGGTGAGTTTTTTTGCTTTTTCCAGCACTTCTGCTGAACCGAACATCTGAGGCAGTTCAGCAAAAGCCTTGGAAAGGTTATCGCCTAAATTCTGTCCCTTAAGAAGCTCTTCCACACCAAAATAATTCTTCTGAGAGATCAGCTCACGAAGATGCTCTTCTATCTCCGGCTCCAGATCTGCCTCTGCAAGCAGGGATTTATAATAATCTACCTGGCCTACGCTAACCTGGAATTCGGTAAGTCCTGCTGCCTTCAGACACTCCACGGTCATAGCAAGGATCTCAGCATCTGCTGCTGCAGAATCATCTCCCATATGCTCAACACCCATCTGAGTATTTTCCTTCATCTGACCTCTGTAACTGGAATTGTTGATAAATGTATTTCCGGTATAACAAAGTCTTACAGGTCCTTTTTCCGGATCAAAATAAGTTGCACATGCTCTGGAAACAGACGGTGTAAAGTCAGGTCTGAGGACAAGTGTGTTTCCCTCTCTGTCAAAAAATTTATATAAATCCTTGGATGGGATCGTTCCTACTTCATTGCTGAACACTTCAAAATACTCAAATCCCGGTGTTTCTATATCTTCATATCCATATCTTGAAAACACCTGGTGGAGCTCCCTCTGGAGCCGTTTTTTGCGGCTGCATTCCTCTCCATAAATGTCCCGCACACCTTCAGGTGTATGAAAAATACGCTGCATGTTCATTTCCTCCGTAACACGTTTTGAGATTTTCTGTGTTCCACTTTAATTCGCTACCATGCTACCACAGAAAAACTTAAATTTGATTATATAGGAAACCTTTCCAAAAGTCAATCCCGTAATTGCAGATCTTTCTGGATCCCTTCCAGATAAGGAACCAGAAATCCATTTTTTCCGGAAAGATAAAATTCCTCGTCCAGCTCTTCCCGACGAAAACTTTTTCGCCCGCCATCTTCCATCCTTTTCCAGAATTCCTTCAGCTTACGAAGGGTAAGATAATAAAAAACATTATCTGCGCTGAAATAGATCAGAAAAAAAGCAATCCCCTTCTGCTTTTCAAACTCATCCATAAATGCTACCTGATGAGGATGAATGTTCGCAAGGGGAAAAGTTTTTACACAGCATTCTTTTGCATCGAAGCAGACAGGGATTCCCTGTACTGCTCCGATATAATCTACGGTACTTTTCTGTTCAAAATATGCCAGCGTGATATGCCGGGAGGTTTTATCCATTTTAACCGGAGTGATAGGTGTCGGAATTTTCTGGATGAGGGCCAGTCCCTTTTCCCTGTACTGCTCATTGGTACGATTGATAAGTTCCTCCAGAGTAGAACCACGAAGTCCTCTGCTGTTCCATGTTGCCATAAAGTCTGCCCTTTAATTTAGAAGTTTGATGGATGGGAAATAACGGATCTCCGCTTTTCCGACGATCTGATCAAACTGTACATATGTATTCTGCCAGTATCGGGAATCCTTGGAATTGTTACGGTTGTCTCCCATCATAAAGTAACAGTTTTCCGGTACTTCGTATGGTCCGAAGCTTCCAAGAGGAGTTTCCGACACAAAGGAATCATCCAGAGGTGTCTCTGAATCATTGATATAAACTTTACCATCTTTGATCTCTACTTTATCTCCAGGAAGACCGATGATACGTTTGATGAACAGCTGGGACTCATCATCCGGATATTTGAAGATCACAATGTCAAAGCGTTCCGGATCTTTCCATTTTTTTGAGATCTCGTGACCAAATACATCCATATTCAGACCATAGGCCAGACGATAGCCAAAGATACGATCCCCGGTCATAATGGTATTTTCCATAGATTCTGACGGGATCTTTGCATTGATCAGTACTACATTGTTGATAACCAGGACTACAACTACCACGATGATGATCATCTTGACGTAATCCCATATTTCATTCCAGATTTTCATAATAACTCTCCTCCAACTTTTCCTCTTTTAGTGTTCTGAGAAAGATTTCCGGAAGCGGTGCCGTAAAGACCTTCCCGGATAAATATGACAGGCTTCCTTTCATAGATGGAAACTCCATTCGAAAAGAATGAAGCAGCTGTCCTTTCAGTTTTTTATCGGCTTTTCCATATTTGGGATCACCAACAATCGAATGTCCCTCCGAAGCAAGGTGAGCTCGGATTTGATGTGCACGTCCTGTGATCAGTTCAACCTTAAGAAGGGTACGGGTTCCATTGGTGCCCAACGGATAATACTTTGTTTCCACTGGAAGGGCATTTTCTTTCTCTTGTTTATAGATGGTTACTTTATTGCTTTTTTTATCTTTTGCCAGATAACCTTTGATATATCTTTCTTCTTTTAAAACTCCCTCCACAAGACAGAGGTAATATTTATGAAGTTCCCTGGATTTGAACATCCCTGAAAGTTCCTGCAGACCGGAAAGGCTTTTGCCTGCCGCTATAAGCCCGCTGGTATTGCGGTCAAGGCGGTTGCATACGGAAGGACGAAAGGTTCTCAGATCATTCTCTGTAAGAGAGCCATTTTTCAGAAGATAGCCAGTCAGATATTCTACCAGTGAAGGGGTTCCGTCATCAGCAGGCTGAGAAAGCATTCCTGCCGGTTTGTTGATCAACAGGATATTTTCATCCTCGTAAATGATATCCAGAGCATAATGTGCCCGTGGAGCAGAATCATTTCCGCTGAATTTTTCAAATGTTTCATCACTTAAAAACAGTTTTACATGATCTCCTGAAAACAGCTTTTCATTCCCGGTGGCTTTTTTTCCATTGAGCGTGATATTTTTTTTCCTCATCATTTTGTAGAAAAAGCTCTTTGGAGCTTCACGGAGAAGCTTGGCCAAATATTTGTCAAAACGCTGTCCGGCCTCGTTTTCGTTAATGATAAATTCTTTCATTATATAATGCTCCTACAGACAGATTGCCAGGATCGTATGTTTGATCAGTTCTTCCCTAGAAAGATCCGGGTATCGCTCATCCGGCGTGAATTTAATCCCGTTTCTTAAAGATTCTTTGTGCTCATTCATGGAATCCAGACGTTCCAGATAGGGTTTCAGGTCCCTCAGGATCTTTACATCTACTTTATATCCGTTTTTACGGATGATTTTCTGTGACTGCTCTGCAAGGTAGGCGATATCTGCTTTTGGATCACTGGTATAACCCACTACTGTATTTCCGCACACGGCAACAGCGTCCAGATAACCGCTTTTCTCATAAAAAGTCATGTACATTTCATAGGACATGACCAGGTCACCGGCATGCTTGCGGATCTCTTTATAGAGCTTTTCATCCATAGGATGACGTAACAGGATCATGATCAGGCTTACCATGGATTTACATCCTGGCAGACAACCTACTACGGTCAGAACCGTCCAGACTGTCATTCTTGTTCCGTTGACGGCCCACGCCACAAAGAAAATGAGCAGTGGAAGCGAAAATAATCCTGCGGTGATCAGGAGTCTTCGTTTTTTTTCGCTGTTAAAATAACCGAAATCACCTTTTTTTGTTTTTCTTTTTCTGGTATCTTTCATGTGCCGAACTCCTTGTCTGTGTTTTTTTAGCTTTTTTATGAAGCTCTCTGGGACGGATCAGACATTTCGGTCCAAAGCCGACCAGATCCATACGTCCGGTCATCTTAAGTCCTTCCAGGACCAGTTCGCGATTTTCCGGATTTTTATACTGCATCAGTGCTCGCTGTATTGCTTTTTCGTGTGGATTTTTCGGCACATATACCTTTTCGCCTGTCAGCGGATGGATTCCTGTGTAATACATACAGGTAGAAAGTGTTGATGGCGTTGGATAAAAATCCTGAACCTGCTCCGGCGTAAATCCAAGATCACGGACGTATTCCGCAAGCTTCACGGCTTCCTTCATTGTACACCCGGGATGGGACGACATGAAATACGGAACGGCATATTGCTGCTTACCAGTCCGCGCATTTGCTTTTTCATATTCCTTCAGAAAGCCCTCATAAACCTCGTGCCTGGGTTTGCCCATAAACTTCAGGACTTCATCAGAAACATGCTCCGGTGCTACTCGCAGCTGACCGCTGACGTGATATTTCACAAGCTCATTAAGAAAAGTTTTATCCGGGTCTGCCATCAGATAATCAAACCGAATGCCGGAACGGACAAAAACTTTTTTAACTTTGGGGATATTCCTGACCTTTCTGAGAAGCTGAAGATAATCCTTGTGGTCTACCGTCAGATTCTTACACGGAGAAGGAAACAGGCACTGCCGCTCCTTGCAGACTCCTTTTGTCAGCTGCTTTTTGCAGGAAGGATAACGAAAATCAGCCGTAGGGCCTCCTACATCATGGATATAGCCTTTAAAATCCGGATCCTCCGTCATCTTTTCAGCTTCTTTCAGAATGGAATCGTGACTTCTTGTCTGAAGGATGCGGCCCTGATGAAAGGTCAGCGCACAGAAATTACAGCTTCCAAAGCATCCTCTGTTGCTGGTCAGACTGAATTTGATCTCTTTCAGTGCCGGAATCCCGCCTTCTTTCTGGTACATGGGATGATATCGTCCTGTATAAGGTAGATCGTAAACATCGTCCATTTCCATCTGCGTCAGAGGCTGAGATGGTGGATTCTGTATCACATATCCACGGTTCCCATAAGATTCTGCCAGAGGCTTTGCTGTAAATGGATCTGTGTTTCGGTACTGAATGGCAAAGCTGTCCGCATAAGCTTTTTTATCGGTCTGTACCTGTTCAAATGACGGAAGGACCACCGGATCGTAAACCCTGCTGATATCGTGGCTTTTAAAAACCGTCCCTGCCACATATGTGATCTCCTGGACCGGAATCCCGCTTTGCAGGGCTTCTGCGATCTCCAGGATGGAATGTTCCCCCATTCCATAAGAGATCAGATCCGCACCGGAATCGATCAGAATACTGTGCTTGACCTTATTTTCCCAATAATCGTAATGTGCCATTCTTCGAAGGCTGGCTTCGATTCCGCCAAGAATGATAGGCGTATGTTTATAGGTCTGCCGGATCAGATTGCTGTATACAACAGAAGCCCTGTCCGGTCTTAATCCCATTTTTCCTCCCGGAGAATAGGCATCTGTGCTTCGGTGCTTTTTGGAAACCGTATAATGATTCACCATGGAATCCATGTTTCCTGCTGTAACGAGAAAACCCAGGCGCGGTTCCCCGAACACCTGGATGCTCTCCTTCTTTCGCCAGTCAGGCTGAGGGATCATGCCTACACGATATCCTCTGCTTTCCAGAAGACGTCCAATGATCGCAGATCCAAAAGACGGATGATCCACATAGGCATCTCCTGTCACGTAGACAAAATCCAACTCATCCCAGCCTCTTGACTTCATATCTTCTCTTGTAACTGGTAAAAAATCCTGCATTTATAATTCCTCGTATGTATGTGTATTAGTACTGTCTGCCCTGTGTTCATATGCTGTGATGGACTGCCTGGGCACGATAACCCTCTGCAATGATATCCAGCTGCCTGTGGAAGCGTTCCAGCTGACGCAGATCCTTGGTTTTGAATACCCGCAGGAACTCATCCTGTATTTTGCTGACTTCCCGTTCACTGGAAACACGGTAGAGATTTTCAATATTATTCAAAATATCCTTTACAAGATTGGACTGCATCTGAGATGAATTCTGGGCATCCATGATCTCATTGCGCACAGAAGACATTTCATGATCCAGCGAAATGATCGCATCGGATGCTTTACTAAGACGTTCTGCTACATGAGGAGGCATATCACCTTTGTATTTATACTGAAGGGAATGTTCGATCGTTGCCCAGAAATTCATTGCCATGGTACGGATCTGTATTTCTACCTGAAGCCGTTTCGGCCCATGAATAGTCTCCACTGTATAATAAAGGATCATGTGATAACTCCGGTAACCGCTCTGCTTGATATGCGTCAGATAGTTCTTTTCACTTTTGACTTCCATATCTGTTCTTTTTCGGATGATCGCAGCAACGGTATCGATATCTTCTTCAAACTGACATATGATCCGTACTCCTGCCAGATCTTCCATTTCTGTTTCCAGCTGTTCGATCGGGATATCTTTACGCTGCATTTTCTCCAGGATACTGGAAACACTTTTTACTCTTCCACTGACTTGTTCAATGGGAGAATAACGATCATTTTCGTGATACTCTTCTATCATATGTTTAAACTTGACTGTCAGTTCTTTGACCGCCAGCTCGTAAGGGCACAAAATACTTCGCCATAACTGTATTTCCATGTTGCTCGCTCCTTATCATCTGCCGCCAGTCTCTTTTTGGTTTTGGTGACAGCGGCATACATTTTTTATTATAACATATGTTTTGAAAAAAAAGGGATTGTTTATCAATTTTTTATTAAAAAAATATAGAATTATTTTCCTTTTTGTGTGATGCATCCACAAATCTATATATATGTATAATTCTGTATTTTATGAATATTTTTTATCAGGGCATAAAAATACCCTGGAGAAACCTTACGTCTCTCCAGGGTAAAAGTTCGAACATACTCCGAACGGGATCAGTCTTTCAGATTTTTGAGAACCTGTACAAGATAGTTCCATACTCTTTCTGTGGAAGCAATGCTGAGAACCTCCTCGGATGTATGGATATCCTTCATATCCGGTCCAAGGGATACACAGTCCAGTCCTTCCATTTTTTTATAGAAAAGCCCGCATTCAAGGCCTGCGTGGATCGCTACGACTTCAGGCTTATGTCCGTACATTTCCTCAAAAACTGCAACCATTTTATCTCGTAATGGAGATTCCTTTCTGTACTCCCATGCCGGGTATGCACCCTGTACTTCATAGTCACCACCAAGAAATTCTGTGAGATATTCAATTTTATCAGATAATGCACTGCATGCAGCGTCTACAGAGCTTCTTACACTGGAACTTGCAAAAAGCTCGTCCCTATCCAGACGGAGGATACCGATATTGCTGGAGGTTTCCACCAGGCCTTTGATGGTTCCGCTCATTTTCTGGATTCCGAATGGTACATTCTGCAGATAAAATACGATCTTTTCCTGACTTGTAGGATGAAGAACCTCTGCTGTTGCAGTACCCTTTTCTGTTATTTCAAAAGTAATGTTTTCGTCAGAACCAGTATATTCTTCACGGAGCTGCTCCTGGAGCTCTTTTGCGTAAGCTTTTACCTCAGCAACGGAATCCGTAAGAAATTCTGCGGTGCACTCTCTTGTAATGGCATTGTCTTTCTGTCCGCCTGTAAGAGAAATAAGGGCATATTCCGCTTTTTTCTTAAGTCCGTAAAGAAACCGTCCCATAAGTTTATTGGCATTCGCTCTGTTCTTGTCAATCTCGGCACCGGAATGTCCGCCCATAAGTCCACAGACTTTGACCTGTACCTTTTCTCCTTCTCCTTCTACACGCTGGGCAGGGATATGGCTGATACCGGAAAGACCGCCGGCACAGCTGATCCAGAGACTTCCCTCCGCTTCAGAATCCAGATTGATAAATCTTCTTCCCTTCAGCACGCTGCAGTCCAGACCGACTGCACCAAGAAGACCAATCTCCTCATCAACCGTGAGCAGTACTTCAAGAGGAGGGTGTGGAATATCTGTACTGTCAAGAAGGGCAAGGCCATAAGCAACTGCAATACCATCATCACCGCCAAGAGTTGTTCCGTTGGCTGTGATATAACCATCTTTTACAGAGATGTTCAAACCATCTTTTGTAAAATCATGATCTACATCCGGTCGTTTTTCACATACCATATCCATGTGGCCCTGGATGATCACTGTGGGAGAATTCTCATATCCTGGTGTGCCTGGCTTGTAGATCACTACATTATTCAGCTCATCCTGTACATATCTGAATCCATGATCCTTCGCGAATTCCACAAGGAAATCACTGATCTGTTTTGTATTTCTGGAACCGTGAGGAATCTTGCAGATTTCTTCAAAATAATGAAAAACTCTCTTTGGTTCACAATTTTCTAATACTGGCATAAATTCTGTCTCCTTCTGCTTCATAAATTCATTTGTCTTTTATAATAATCATATACTGTAAAAAAAGCAAGGACCTGTTTTTATGAAACGAAAAATAATCATATTTTTCTATATCTGCCTGTTGTTTTTTCTGCTTTTTCACCCAAAAGAAGCTCTTACCGGAGTAAAAAATGGACTTGGATTGTGGTTGAATATCATGATTCCCACTCTGCTGCCATTTCTGATCCTGACAGGAGCATTATTAAAAACTGGAAATATCCGGAAGCTTCTGAAACCATCTGCTTTCTTCTGGAAAACGTTTTTCGGGCTTTCACCTGCTGGAGCCTATGTTCTGATCCTGGGTCTGTTATGCGGATATCCTATGGGAGCCAAACTGGCACATGATCTGTACATAGACCAGCAGATTTCCCGCAGAGAAGGGGAATATCTTCTTACGTTTAGCTGCAATGCAAGTCCCGCATTTATCATTTCCTATCTTTCCGGGATACTCTTGAAAAATAAGATATCAGCAGTACAGATGATCCTCACTTTTCTGGCGGCAGATCTCTTTTGTATGCTGTTTTTTCGTTTCGTTGTATATCGTGGGCATACCGTGGACTCTGTCTGCGTAAACAAGATAAAAAAAGAGACATACCAACAGGACTCCATAGGAGTCATCCTGGATGTCTCGATCATGGACGGATTTGAAACCATCACACGTCTCGGGGGCTATATTCTCCTCTTCTCACTGATACTCGCCAGTATCAGCTTTTACTGGCCATTTCATGCACAAAGCTGTATGCTGTTCACAGCACCACTGGAACTAACTACCGGGCTGAAACAGATTGCCGGCGCACCACTGCCATGGAAAAGCAGATACCTTGCTTCTATGCTCCTGACTTCTTTTGGTGGCTTTTGCGTCATGGCTCAGACAAAAAGCGTATTGGAAAACAGTTTGTCACTGATCCCCTACGCTATTTCAAAATGTCTGAACGCCAGTGCGATATTCCTGATCCTAGTTTTCTCCGATATCGTCTAACAGATCTTCGTCTTCTTTTGTTATAGAAGAACTGTCATCATCCTGGAAGGTATTGGAGATTGCCGCTGCCTGAGCAGTCTGTGGTGCAAGCTCCTGACGATTATGATTAACAACCTCAAGGCAGCTCTGCAGAGCATCAATAAATGCTTTGTATTTACCACCGGCATCTTCAAGTGTCTGATTCAGGACAGAACCGATATTAGCCATCATATCATCTGTGTATGTGATCGCACTGAGACGAATGCTGTTTGCATCCTGTGTTGCAGAATCAAGAATCTCCTGAGCCTGCTTGTTTGCAGCATTTATGGTCTCATTTGCCTGTGCATATGCTTTCTGCATGATCTCATGCTGTGTAACAAGTTCCTGAGCTTTGGCCTGAGCATCTGCGATCAGACTGTCAGCTTTAGCCTGAGCATCCTCAAGGATCGCATCCTTATTGCTGATGATCTTCTGATAACGTTTGATCTCATCCGGAGTTTTCAGACGAAGTTCACGTAAATACTCCTCAATCTCTTCTTTGTTCACTACGATCTTGGTAGTGGAAAGAGGCTGGAATTTACAGCTGTCCACATACTCTTCAATCTCCTGAATAATCTGTTCAATTCTGCTGCTCATAATACACTCTCCTTATTTCTCTGTTTCTCTTTTTTTCAATTTCTCTTCGACTGCATCCGTAATCTCACGTGGAGCGAATTTGCTCAGATCTCCTCCGAAATTAGCAACTTCTTTCATGATCGTGGAGCTTAAGTATGCATATTCCAGACTGGTTGTAAGAAAAACGGTGTCCACATCCGGTGCCAGAACACGATTAGTCTGGGCCATCTGCAGTTCATATTCAAAATCCGTGACAGCACGAAGCCCTCGAACGATCACCTGGGCATGGTTTTCCCTGGCAAAGTTCACTGACAGGCCCTCGAATGCTTTCACCTCCACATTCGGGATATCTTTTGTCGCCTTTGTTAGTATCTTAACACGTTCTTCTACAGAAAACAACGGACTTTTTGCAGAATTATGCAAAACTCCCACTATAACCCGGTCAAATGAAATGCTTGCCCGCTTAATGATGTCAAGATGGCCATAGGTTGCCGGGTCAAAGCTTCCCGGGTATACTGCTGTTATCATATGTCTGTCTCTCTTTCATTTTTTTAGGAAAACATGCTTGTTGGTTTTATATTCCTTGGAACGTACCAGATGATATCCAAGGTCCTCTACATAAGAAAAATCCGTATGTAGATCTTCCTCCACAACGATCAGCGTGTTTTCATCTGCAAGAGTGCTGTCAGCCAGATACTCAAGGACTGGTTGTTCCAGATGCTGTTCGTATGGTGCATCCATAAAAATACAGTCAAATGGTTCTCCGCCTTCCAGTGAACGCAGTGCCTGAAGCACATCCATGTTCAGCAGTTTACCACCATCCGTGAGTTTTGTAAATGAAAGATTTTCGCGGATGCAAGTACATGCTTTGGGATTTTTTTCCACAAACACGGCATACTCGGCTCCACGGCTCAGAGCTTCAATACCGATCGCTCCGCTTCCGGAAAACAGATCCAGAAACCGACAACCCGGTATTTCAGGCTGGAGAATGTTAAAAAGAGTTTCCTTAATACGGTCTGTTGTTGGTCGTGTCTCATTTCCGGGAATGGTTTTTAAGTTTAATCTACGTGCTTTTCCTGCTATGACTCTCATTTCAGATTTAATCTCCAATCCAGATCACCGCGGGCCAGTCCAAGGATCAGAAGTTCCGCAGTGGCAATATTTGTAGCAACCGGAATGTTGTACTGGTCGCAGCGTTTAACAATGCTCATGATATCCGGCTCTACCGGGTCCATCATGACAGGGTTATAAAACAGGATCACCATATCCAGATCCTGACGCTCTACCATCTCCATAAACTGCTTGTCTCCGCCTATACTTCCGGCAAGAAACTTGTGAACGTGAAGACTGGTTGCTTCCTCAATTCTTCTTCCTGTTGTTCCGGTTGCATATACTTCATGTTTGGCAAGGATATTCTTGTATGCAATACAGAAGTCTTCAATCAGAACTTTCTTACTGTTATGCGCAATAATTCCTAAATTCATAATTCACCTCTCCATTCTGCCCTTGGGTTACATCCCTTTTTCCCCTTTATATAGGTAAAATCATATAACTCTGTAACTGATTCTAGCATAACGCCCAAAAAAGTGCAATTTAATTCATGTAAATTCATGAAAAATTAATATTTTCCCCGGCGTTACTCCATATACTCTATTCTTCCCAGCTGTTTCCTGTAGTATAATCAATTTCAATTCCCGGCTGTATGTTATAAACAAAAACATGGAAAGATATCTTCTGGTCTTTAACGGATTCGGCTTCCATTTCCACACCCCGGGCTACCAGTTCATTTCCCTTAAAAAACGGAGTTACACGATACATGCAGGGATTTCCTGTACTGTGCACGTAATCTGCAACCTCATTTTCAAAAGGAAGCATTCCCGTCACATTGAGATATCTGGTTCCTGTGATAAGGTTTTTCCTGTTTGCATTCTCTCCAGTCAGCTGATATCCGATAAGATGGCAGCGATTATACAGATACCTGCCATCTACATTTTCATATTTTACAGTATGCCATCCTGTAGGCTTCACCATTCCGATCGCTCCTCGCTCTTCGACAGGCATCAGCTCCGGTGTGACCTTGGATTCTGCATAACCACAGCGCCCCAGGGAATCTAGTTCACTATAAAATTCGTATGCAGGTCCTGCGCTTTTTTCATCAGAAAAAGAGGGTACATTTCTATTGATCTCCACATATGGACTGCCGCTGTATTCCGGAATCTGATCCAGAGAAACAGATTCTGTCTGCCCTCCTGTCTTCGTCTGAGATTGTTTCAGTAATCCTGTCACTGCATCGGAAGCGGATTCCGAAATATCTTCCCAGAGGATCTGTGCATTTTCTTCTATATATGTAAGAAATACCTGTCCGAAGATCCGGCTTTGATCTTTTACCTCTTTCAGGCTCCGCGGCGGCATCCAGCCATTACATACTGCAAGGATGACACACAGGATAATGGCTGTGAGTATTTTTCGCCTGAGCTGTTTTTTTCGTTTATATTTTCGCTTGTATGTAGGATAACGCTTCTTTTTCACGGGACCCCCTTACTTTTTTTGTCTGACAGATATTATATGTGATGCAGAGATTATTATAACCGCAATTCCAGTCAAAAAGCAACCATACATTCGGTTTTTACTGCGGTATAATTTATGAACAGAAATATTTTTATATGTTAAATTTCCTTTAACTGCCAGTGTATTATTTTATGGTTTTCATATACTAGCAATGTAACAGTAAACCAAATAACAACCAAGGAGGAAATGAATTATGCCAAGTAACACTTCTTCTAACAAAGCAGTTGTACCGGAAGCAAAGGGCGCACTTGACCGTTTCAAATATGAGGTAGCAAACGAGCTGGGTGTTCCGCTTACAGACGGATACAACGGAAACCTGACTTCCAAACAGAACGGATCCGTAGGTGGATATATGGTCAAAAAGATGATCGAAGCACAGGAACGCCAGATGTCCAGCGGCTCCCAGGGCGGCCAGCAGTACTAAATCTGTACGCGCAGGTAGATCTATTACTATGCTGAGTTGATCTAAGCTCATGCAAAAAAGATGCTGTCTGACAGAACTGAAAAACTGCCAGACAACATCTTTTTATTTTATATAAGATCCAAAAGTCTTAAAATCCTATATTCATTTACAGCAATTCCTGTACTTTTCGATATACAACCTCTGCAAATTTCTTATGTCCTGCTGCATTCAGATGTTCCTGATCTGCGTCACAGCAATGTACATAGGATGCTGCCGGAAGGAAACTGATATGACGTTCAGCTGCGATTTTTTCATAAACAGGCTGCAGATTTCTGGAAACGATCACAGACTCTCTGGAAAACTCCTGGTCATATCCTTCCTGCCATACTTTTTCTCCCAGATAGATGGGAGACATGAGAAGGACTTTCGCTCTTGGTGCGTATTCCTGGATCTGATCCAGCAGTCTTGTGATTCCCTTTCCGATTACATCTGCGGATGCTCCAAAAACAGTTTTGCAGTCATTGGTTCCCAGCATTAGAGTGATCACATCCGCCTGGGCATGTGTTTCCAGAAGTGTGGGAAGAAGTGCAGTTCCTTTTCTTCCGTCGCGGAGCGGATCTTCGAAAACCGTTGTTCTTCCGCACAGTCCTTCCTCGATCACGCGATATTCTTCTTTATTCAGTTTTTCCTGGAGAAGGCTTGTCCAGCGTACTCCCCACGGTAGTCTCTCTCTGCTCTCTCCGTCATATCCCCATGTATTGGAATCTCCAAAGCATAATATCTGTTTCATTTTACCATATCCCTATCTGTTTAGTATGCTATTACTTAAATGAATAATAACATGCTATTTGGAATTGGTCAAATATGCAAAAGAAATAGCCTGCTATAGACATTCTCTATAACAGGCCAATATATATCTTTTAAAATACTGTTCGATGAAGATTTTGTTTACAGTCCGATAAATCCTGTAACATCTCCGTTGATCACATAATGTGCACCATTATCTTCGGGTTTAATGTAGATTTTGAGATCTTTCAGTTCAGAAGCTTTTTTGCCCATATCCTCTGTCCAGATCTTTTTGATCCTGTCAGCAACCTCTGAAGTATGTATCTCTTTGCCCCAGTACTGAACATATACTTCTGTCACTGGCTCAGCTTTCTTAGCTGCTGTTGTCTTAGCAGCCGTCCTGGTTGTTGTTTTCTTAGCTGCAGTTGTTTTTCGTGTTGTTGTCTTCTTGGCAGCGGTTTTCTTAGCTGGCTCTTCTGATTTTACAGCTGTTGTTTTCTCTTCAGCAGATTTTACTTCTGCTGTTTTTTCTTCTACTGGTTTCTCAGCGGCAGGTTTTACCTCAGCTGTCTTCTCAGCTGCTTTTGTTTCTACAGAAGCTTTTGCATCGTCTGTCTTCGGTGTCTCAGCCTTAACGGCTTTCTCTTCGGATGCGGTTACTACAGATTTTGCAGGAGTCTCGCTTATTGAAGCCGTTTTTACAGTTGTCTTGGTTGCAGCTTTCTTTGTTCTAGCCATGTTTATAGCCTCCTTACAAGGGATTTGTTAATCTTTTCTCATGCAATACAATACTACGATTTGAAAGTTTTGTAAAGAAAAGTTTCAAAAGTCTATTAGTTAAGGCTGTAATTTACAGCATGTACACGATAAGTTACACTGCTTTTACTATATGTCCAGTTATGACGCAGCAGACAATTATGATGACGTCCGTCCCCATCCAGATTACACTCTATCACTTTAAATGAATCACTGTAAACTTCTGTAACGATAGCCGAATGTCCATTATTATTGATGCGCACATAGTCTCCTACCTGAACATTATTATCATATATTCTCTGAAGGCCTGATACTCTCTGCCCTTCCCAGATATCATAAAATACTTTTCTTGCAAACCCATCACACTGGATAGCCCCGTCAAACTTATTGCAATCATACTCGCCATTACCTGGTATCGGATCAATTCCGCTCTGAGTTCCGTGATGTTTGCATGGAACATCACTGATCGTATCCTGAAATCTTTCAGGAGCTCCGCTGCTGTCCAGATTATCTGTCAGATCTGAATAACTGTTTACAACATGGTTCCAAAATTTCCCATCAGGAAATTTGATTTTTTCATCTTCAATTCTCTGCTGCAGATTTTTCTTTTTAATAACAGTAAGATTAACAATTACCGGCTTCGCTGCATTATAAAACGTTGTACTTTTTGTAGTAACTGTGATCTGCACTTCTCTCTGAATATCGTTTTCTTGCCATTCCTTCAAAGTAACCGTTCCATCAGAAGCTACCGATGCAATAGCACTGTTGCTGCTGGAATAAACCAATGTTGCATTCTGATCTGCTTTTGCCCCGAGATTGAATGCTCCATCATAGATCTTACGTTCCTGCTGCTGTACACAGCTGACAGATGGAGTTCCTTTTACCGTAGTGATCGTCAGTTTCCTGGTTGCCGGAGCATAGGAAGAAGATTTCGCTGCAGTGATCTGGATTGTAACTTTTCCAAGCTTCTTTGCCTTTTTAAAGTTCAAATTACCTTTGGAATCCACAGAAACAATACTGGTATCTAAGGACTTATAAGTAAGTTTCCCACCTTCTGAAGGAACTTTGGCACCAAGAGATTTCATTGTAGTGGAATACGCTATTTTTGCCCCATTCTTTACAGCAGTGGTAATATTCTGTCTTTTCAGCACATTAATCTTAATTGCAATATTCTGTGCCTGATAATGTTTGGTCGCCGCAACTTTTACAGTAACTGTTGCCACTCCCTCTCCATTAAGCATAATCTTGCTATTTTTTACAGATGCAATTTTTGCATTAGTGGTTGAATATGTCACTTTTGCAAATTCTTTTTTTCCTGAAACACTGATTTTGTAGGATTTGCCTTTGTCTGTATAAAGTTTTGTAATACTTCCTGGTGTAACTTTTACCGGCTGTTTTGCTTTGCTGATCTTATAAGCTATTTTTTTTGTACCTGTAAAATTGCCCTTTCCTGTGATTTGTAAGGTTGCTGTTCCAGGTTCTTTATTATTAAGATATTTATATGTATAATCTTTTTCATTCTGTAATGAGATCATTCCGGCCGCATTGGCTTTCGGCATATAAATAGAAAATGCGGGAGTTTTTGCCTGTCCATCCCAGGTGTAAATCGTTGTCTTCAAATTAACTTGAACTTTACCGTCAAGACTGCATGCTTTGATGGTAAAATATTTAGAAACAGAATCTTTGTAACTTCCCTTTCCTGTGATTTTTGCAACAGCTTTTGTTCCCGTTTTTGTATTATTAGAATAAGTTACTGTATAATCTGTGCCGCTTTTTAATGTTGTATTTCCAAGTTTAACAGTTACACCTGGCTTCTGCGGACTTCCATTGTAAGTTGCGGTTTTTACAGTTACCTTTGCCGTTTTGATGCTCTTTCTAACTACTGGTTTTGAAGCAACTACCTTTAAAGTGATACATTTACTGTTCGTTGGCATAGTCGTATATTTTTTGCCTGAGCTGTCTGACATGGTAAATGGAAGTTCTATAGAGCACTTCAGGTTCGGGATCGTTTTCAGTGTTTTAAGATTATCCATATAGTACAGCATATATCTTGCATCATTGACGCTAGATGTATTAAACTTACTGAGGTTTAGAGATTCCAGGCTGCTACAGGAGTTAAACATATATCCCATCTTTACCACTTCAGAAGTATTGAAATGGCTCACGTCCACAGCTTTTAACGCATAGCAGCGTGAAAACATTCCTTCCATAGATTTTACTTTTGATGTGTTAAATTCAGAAACATCCAGAGAAGTCATTTTTTTAAGCTCGCCAAACATAGAATTCATATCTACTACCTTGGATGTATCAAAATTTTTAATATTGAGGCTTGTTAAAGACTCATTTCCATAAAACATGAAATACATATTCTGTACATTAGAAGTATTAAAACTGTTCAGATCCAGAGACTTGAGCTTGCTCATAGTACAGAACATTTTGCCCATATCTTCTACATTTGATGTATTAAAGTTTCGTACATTTAACTGTGTAAGACTTTCGCACCGTTCGAACATACCGTTCATATATACAACATTTGCTGTATTGAAATTACTGACATTCAACTGTGTAAGGCTTTCACAGCAATAAAACATCTCCTCCATAGTCGTAACATTCGCTGTATTAAATCTGCTGACGTCCAACTGTTTAAGATTCCGACATTCACGGAACATTCCGCTCATCCTTGTCACTCTGGAAGTATTAAAATTCCGGACATTCAGCTGTGTAAGGCTTTCACAGCCTAAAAACATGCTATTCATATCATTAACTTTTGAAGTATCAAATTTACTGACATCCAGAGTTTTTAATTTACTGCAATTTCGGAACATTCCCTGCATATGAGATACATTTCCGGTTTTCAATGAACCAGTATCCAGCTGTGTAAGGCTTTCACAATCTGAGAACATAAAGGCCATGTCTGTCACCTTACTGAAATCACAGTTTTTAAAAGTGATCCTGGTAAGATTCCTGCATCCCTTAAACATAGCTCTTGTCTTTGTGATTCCGGAAATTTCAACTATGGCTGTTTTAATATCATCCTGCCATTTACTCCAGCCCCTTTCTGCATCCCAATAATAATCTGAGGTATCATAGTCACCGTTTCCTTTTAATGTAAGACATCCGGATGTATCAATTGACCAGGCAATATCTCCGGTGATTCCTCCATCCATCATGCTTGCGGAAGCACTTACAGCATCTTCTTCTCCATCAGAAAAGTCATCACTTTCTGCCATTTCTTCTGTTTCCGGTTCTTCCGAAAGATTTTCAGTGTCCTCCGACATTTCTATATTATCCGCTTCTTCCGGCTCTTCTTCTAATTCCTGTTCTGTGCTATCAGGTAATTCTGCTGCTTCATCGTCTGCTGAGATTCCATCTTCAAAAATATCTTCCTCAGAAAAACTTTCCTCTGGACTGTCAGTCTCCTCATTTACATTTTCCTGGACTGTTTCCGGTTCTGTCTCTGAAGCCATGGTTATCCCTGCATTGCCAAAGATCATAGACCCTGATAAAACGACACACAGAAGTTTTTTTATCATTTTTCTCCTCATCCTGTTTTCCCCCTTTTTCTTTTTATACTAAAACGAAGTTCTGATTCTTCGCTTTGCTCCATCCAATTAGATCCCCAGATTTTCCAGTTCTTCACTCATATACCCTTTGAGATGCTCCTTTAAAGCCTTATGCTGAGGCAGGATAAGATCAAAATCCAGTGCCAGGATCTCACCAGCTGCTTCACTTGCATTCTTCAAAATTCCGGCATCATTGTAGATATCACCGATCTTAAATTCCATCAGTCCGCTCTGGCGGATACCGAAAAGATCTCCTGGGCCCCGAAGCTTCAGATCTTCTCCGGCTATATAAAATCCATCATTGGATTCATTGAGGATCTTCAGACGTTTAGAAGTATTTTCTTCATTATTTCCCTGGATAAAAATGCAGTAAGACTGATGCTCTCCACGCCCTACACGGCCCCGAAGCTGATGAAGCTGGGCAAGCCCAAAACGTTCTGCATTTTCTACCATCATGACGGTAGCATTTGGCACATTCACTCCAACCTCCACAACTGTGGTAGATACCAGTACCTGGATCTCGCCGGAAGCAAACGCCTCCATGATCCTGTTTTTCTCTTTTGGCTTCATCTTTCCGTGAAGGATTTCTACTTTGATCTCCCCTGGAAGGATCTCCTGAAGCTTTCTGGCATAATCTGTAACATTCTCTGCCTCCAGGCCTTCGCTCTCTTCCACCATAGGACAGATCACATAAGCCTGCCTTCCCATCTGCACCTGCTTTTCAATAAAAGAATACGCCTTGGGACGGTAGGAAGTTCCTACTACGCAATTCTTGATCGGAAGTCTTTTTGCAGGAAGCTCGTCAATGATCGAAATATCCAGATCTCCGTATAAAATGATCGCCAGTGTCCGGGGAATGGGGGTTGCGCTCATAACAAGTACATGAGGCGGATTTCCTCTGGTCGTCAGCGCTTCCCTCTGGCGAACGCCGAATCTGTGCTGCTCATCTGTGATCACAAGCCCCAGATTCTTATATTCCACCCTTTCCTGGATCAGGGCATGAGTTCCGATGATCACATTCACTTCACCGTCTGCAATCTTCTGATAGATCTCACGCTTCTGTCTGGCTGTGGTAGATCCTGTCAGAAGCACCGGATGGCAGGAAGCGATATTCTGTTCTTCCATCAGCCTCAGAAAGCCTTCGTAATGCTGATTTGCCAGAACCTCTGTCGGTACCATCAATGCACTCTGAAATCCATTCTCTGCTGAAAGTACCATAGCTAAAAATGCGATCACGGTCTTGCCGCTACCAACATCCCCCTGTACAAGCCTGGACATCAGCTTATGACCGCTCAGATCCCGTTCGATCTCATGCCAGACATTCTTCTGGGCTCCGGTCAGGTCATAGGGAAGCCCTTCTATGATCTCCTCGGTTGTCCATACTGGTTTCATTGAAAAAGTGTTTGGAGCCTCTTCTGTTTTCTCCTTCAAGAGCTGTATTGCCAGCACAAAAAGCAGAAATTCATCGAATACCAGACGTTTCCTGGCTGTGAGAAGCTCCTGCATATTTTTCGGAAAATGGATAGTCCGGATCGCATAATTGGCATCTGCGAGCTGATAGCGTTCCCGTATCTCCTCCGGCAGATATTCCCCATGGAGAGGCCTTGTATCCAAAATCTGATGGACCAACTTCGTGATCATCTTGTTGGAAAGTCCTTTCGTCAGACCATATACAGGCTGCATACTGTGAATGATCTCCTCATAAGCTGCCGGGGTAAAAATCTCCGGATGTTCCATCTGCGGACGGCCTTTTTTTCTGATGATCTTTCCTCTGAGGATAAACACACTGCCCTTTTTGAGTGTTCCCCTCAAATAAGGCGCATTGAACCAGGCAACCGGCAATCGGCCGCTTGCATCTGCCACAGTTGTTGTCAGAACCTGGAGATTGCGTATCTGGTTAATATAAATACCTGTTGCTATAGTGGCACGGATAGAGACTGTTTTGTCCTCCTCTGCTGATGCAATCTCCACAGGCTCCTCATATATATCGTAAGTCCGCGGATAATAACGGAGAAGCTCTTCCGCAGTCGTGATCCCGATCTTCTGGAAAAGCTTCTCTGTTTTCTCACCCACGCCTTTTAATTCACGTAAAGGTGTCTTATCATTCATTTTTTGTGCTCTTTATTCTACAGAAATCAGATAGTAGTAAATTGGCTGTCCACCCTGGTTCAGCTCAACCTCGCACTCCGGATATTTCTCGGTAAGAGAATCAGAAAGTGCCTCTGCATCTTCCTCAGATACATCTTCACCATAGTAAACACTGATGATCTCAGATTCCTCGTCAACCATCTCTGCTACCATCTCCTCCGCTACCTGAAGTCGATCTCTGCCTACTGCAAGGATACCTGCATCACCGATTCCCATGATATCTCCCTCATGGATTTCCTTGTCATCAATGCGTGTATCA
The DNA here is from genome assembly GCF_039062885.1 of Blautia sp. 2227st1_G12_2227SCRN_220401. Classification (NCBI taxonomy): domain Bacteria; kingdom Bacillati; phylum Bacillota; class Clostridia; order Lachnospirales; family Lachnospiraceae; genus Blautia; species Blautia sp. 2227st1_G12_2227SCRN_220401. The sequence goes on from NZ_JBCLNI010000001.1 coordinate 224,734, forward strand.
CGGACTGCATAAGTAATCTGTCCGGTCTTCACTCTGGAAATCGCATCGGTCATGGAAGCAAGGTTCTCTTCGCCGCCCTTCTCCGGAACAAAGCTGATCATTGCGGAAATTCCCTGTGGGATTGTCTTGGTTGGTACTACAATGATCTCCTTGTCCTCAGTCAGATCTCTTGCCTGGTTAGCTGCAAGGATAATATTCTTGTTATTCGGGAAAATATAAATTGTTTTTGCATTTACTTTCTCAATAGCATTGAGCATGTCTTCGGTACTCGGATTCATAGTCTGGCCGCCTTCGATCAGATAATCTACGCCAAGCTCACGGAAGATCTGAGAAAGTCCCTCACCTACGGATACGGAAATAAATCCATGATCCTTTGGAGGTTCTTTGTTTTCTGCCTGTTCTTTTGCAAGTTTTTCCGCATCTTTGATCAGTTTTTCCTGATGTTCTTCTCTCATATTGTCAATCTTCATACGGGAAAGCTGACCATACGTGAGTGCGCGTTCAAAAGCCTGTCCCGGATGATTGGTGTGCACGTGTACCTTGACAATCTCATCATCAGCTACCAAAACAATGGAATCACCGATGGAATCCAGAAATTCACGGAAACGGTCGATCTCATCCTGTGGAAGCGGTTTTTCAAGAAGGATAATAAACTCTGTACAATATCCAAATTTGATATCTGCCTCTGCCTGAGGAGAAATCTTTGTGATCTTAGGAGCTGCTGCTTCAAACTGGGAATAATCCACTTCTTTTCCATGATATCCGTCGATGGCACCACGGAAAACTTCCAGAAGTCCCTGTCCGCCAGAATCCACAACACCTGCTTCTTTCAGGACTGGAAGCATCTCCGGTGTTCTGGCAAGAGTTTCCTCTGCATGCTGAAAGATCCCGTCGAAAAAAGCATCCAGATCTTCTGCAGCATCAGCAAGCTCTGCGGCTCTGTCTGCTGCAGCTCTGGCTACAGTAAGAATGGTTCCCTCTTTTGGTTTCATAACTGCTTTGTATGCAGTTTCAACGCCTCGCTCCATAGCTGCGGCAATGGCAGGTGCATCCAGATCTGTAAGTTTACGCACACCTCTGGTAAATCCGCGCAGAAGCTGTGACAGGATAACACCGGAATTACCTCTGGCTCCACGGAGGGAACCGGAAGAAATTGCCTTTGCCAGGGATTCCATATCCGGATCTGTAAGAGCACCTACTTCAGAAGCAGCAGACATGATGGTAAGCGTCATATTGGTTCCCGTATCTCCATCAGGTACAGGAAACACATTCAGTTCATTGATCCACTCTTTCTTCGCTTCCAGATTCTTTGCTCCGGACAGAAACATTCTGGAAAGTATTTTAGCATCTATGGTTTTGTTATTCACCACAAGTTCCTCCTCTAAAACTAATCTATTGCACGCACGCCCTCAACCATAATGTTGATCTTTTCAATCTCCATTCCTGTAAAGGCTTCGACTTTATATTTTACATTGTTGACAAGATTGTCCGCAATAGTACTGATATTCACGCCATATGCTACGATGACATGAAAATTCAGCCGGATCTTATTATCATCCGTGATCTTAACACTGATACCATGTTTCAGGCTGTCAATACGCAAAAGCTTGACCAGGCCATCCTTCATACTGATAGCTGCCATTCCGATGATACCAAAACACTCTACCGCCACACTGCCGGCATAAGTCGCAATGACATCTGTATCAATTACGATCTGACCCAATCCGGAATCTATACGTCCATTCATATGGTTACCTCCATTGTTTCATTCAGATTAAATTATATAAATCTATTATAACCTTTTTTTTATAATTACGCAATGATAGAGTTCAACTTGTTTTATCTTATAGAAAATTAAGCTCATCCACTCTATTGAAGGGGAATCCCGGATTGTGATGGAGCATGCCGACCGATACTATGAAGCCGGTTTTTCTTTTTCGTTTATTTACTTATAATCCTTTTACAAACTCAACTGCATTTTTTATATCTTCTTCATCTGGATGCCCTTTTGCAATTCCACCAACCAGTTTAAATGGACCAAATGTGTCATAACCCTTGCACCCGAATTTTCCTATTACTTTGGAACGCTTCTTGTCCAAAATCTGCTCAATGGATTTATAATTCGCACTTCCACCATAAGTACAGATCAGAAATACCTTTTTGTCGTCCGGTAGATTCTTCTCTGCAAATCCCAATAATGACTGATGAAATTTTGAAAAATAGATTCCTGATGCAAACCCAATCATATCATAACTGCTCAGATCTGCATCGGGTTGTTTTACAGCATCAATCAAATCAACCTGACACTCTTCTGCTATGCTCTTTACTAATTTTTCTGTATTTCCATGATGTACCGATGCATATATGATTGCTTTTTTCATTTGTTTTCCTTTCTGCCTGCGCCATCAATCAGGTCATAACTCATGTCCAAAAAGTCCAGTATCTTTGCTTTACTGACCGAACCATCCAGTAAAATCGTGATCCAGTACTGCTTGTTCATATGGTATCCAGGTAAAAATCCATGAGTCTGAATAATCATATTCGTCATGTCCGGATCACACTTTACATCCATGATATCAACCGGATTTTTTCCTTCTAATCCCAGTTTTGATTTTTCGACAGTCATGATCACTGCATACCATTTTCCGTTTTTATGTCGAAGTACTGCACTGTCTGGCGATTTACTCCATAAATATTCTGGGACTGTTCCGTACTGTTTCTGCACATATTTAAAGATTTCTTCCGTCTTCACAATCTATTCAACTCCTGACGTTTCTGATATCCTACCTATAATCATACCACATTTTCGGATTCCGAACTACCTGCCAAATTCTTTTGCATTTTCCCGTTTTTCCTATCCTCATATGCCAGTTCAGCAAGAATATGTTCTATTCCGATTCAGGAAAGAGACCAGGTCAAAGAAAAAACGATAAATTAATTCGCACTGGGTAATTTTCTATGTTTCAAATTGATCTAAACCATACACACAACGCTTAATTTCACCATGATCCGCCCTGTTCCCGGAGGTATGGAATACTTTCCTTAAAACTCTTTGCAGAATTTTTGATAAATTTCCTTTTTTTGCTTGCAAAAGAGCAGTTCATCTGTTAAAATGGTGACTGTTGATAAAAGGAGGTGCTATTCATGGCTAAATGTGCAATCTGCGATAAAGGAGCTCATTTCGGAAACAATGTGAGTCATTCCCATAGAAGATCCAACAAAATGTGGAAATCTAACGTTAAATCCGTCAGAGTAAAAACAACTGCCGGCGGAGCAAAGAAAATGTATGTATGTACTTCTTGTTTAAGATCCGGAAAAGTTGAAAGAGCGTAAGTAATATCGTATGCCCCCGTAGAATGCGGGGGCTGTTTTTTTATCTTTAAGACAGATAAATCACAAGCGGGAAGTATGCCAGGTGCACACTTCCCGCTTATCTGCAAAACATATGATATCCGCATAGCAGACATATGACTGCCATTGCGATCACAATAAAATTCTCTGTAATAAGGATACCAAGAACCATGCCCACACCAATAAAAAACAGCATAAAACCAGTTAGCTTTCCCACTCCTGTCTGCTCATTTCCTGTTTTTTTATTACAGTATATGCATGAAATCTAAATGAAATACTACTCTTCTTTCCCGTCCGTATCCTCAGCATTGCCTGCACCTGGCGCAAAACGGTTCACAAAATCCGGCACCATATCCAGAACCTTGGTAAGGCCATCCTGATTTTTTACGTTTACAAGTTTGGTGCTTCCATTCTGGATCACAAGTACTGCACAGGGAGACATCTTTCCGGCAAGACCTCCGCCGCCGTTATTCTTCTTGTCCCCTTCAAAAGCTCCGGCTCCCACGCCGAAGGATACATCGACCAGAGGAAGGATAATGGTATCACCTACATGAATGGCATCGCCAACCACTGTTTTGGCCGATACAAAGCCATCCATTCCTTTAAATAATGAATTCACGGTATCTTTGAAATTATTCTCTTTCTCCATGATTTACCTCCTTATGTCTCCATCGGTGGATGACGTATTTTATATTTTTATTGAAATAAAGCTTCGCTGCTGTTGTGAGAACTACAATTCCATAAATCCTTCCTTTTAACATGATCTCTCCCTCAAGAACATTTTCATCATCAAAAAGGGGCGCTACTTCGATCTTGTTTTTATGAAAAGGAATCGTCATTCCTAATACAGCCAATACCATACCTGTAACTGCCGGATCTTCATTGCCAAATGTGATTTTTCCGGTGATCCTTGTCGGAAGCACATGATAAATCAGTTTTTTTGCATTTTTACACAGAAAGGAAAGAGCCTCTCTGGTTCGGGGATGGTCTAAAAATTCCTTCCACCAGTTTATCTTATCACAGAAATTCCGGATTGTTAATGCAAGACTTTGCATTTTTTTCAGAATCCTTTTGGGCATTCCAAGAAAATTCTGTACGATTCGGATCAGATTTCCAACTGCAGTTTTTATTCTTCCCACTATATTCAAAATTAAATCTGCAATCTTTGTCCGAAGCTTCTTTTCATCTTCCGATATTTCTTCGGAAATCGATATCGGCTCCATTATTACATTTTCCAAAATTTCATTTATATCTTCAACAGTATCTTCCTGCGGCTCAGACATTTGCAGCTCTGCGGTATCGTTCTGATTTTCGTTTTTTGATGTCTTTTCATGGCTTCTGGAAGCCTCTGCCTGTTTTTTGGCATTTTGATTTCCGGAGTTGGAAAGAGATCTAGGTTTCTTTTTTTTACGAAACAGATTTTTAAATTTTTCCAAAGGAATCCCTAAAAAACATAATTTTGTTTTCAGAACGCCCTGCTCCCAGAATACCTGTGCAGAAATTATATGAAGCAGCCAGCTCACTTCACCGAAAGCATGTATTTCCCGAAGACTATCCGTTCGGTCTTTTTTTATTTTCCCTCTGTATCTGATCGGACAGAATAAAAGAAGCAGCAGGATCATAAGAATCAGCCCGATCAGGATCCCCAGAAGGATCAATATCCATTTTATTATCAGCCATAATATATGCAGCATTGGTTCACCTGTTTTTCAGATATTCTTTTATTTTAAAATTTCCAGTTTCGGTATAAACCTGTTCGATCATATCCTGTACCATCTGTATAGCACCGGATTTCCCTCTGGCCATTCCAACGATCAAAGGACAGGTGGCTCTGGCGCTTCGCTGTACAAGCATGCCTGCGGGAAGAATTTCCAAAATATTTCCGGGATTATCAGACAAAGTAACAACGTAGATATCCGGCACGAATTTACCAGCAGTGATCCTGGTTCTTATTCTAGTAGGATTTTTTACATCATTTCCTATGTAATAGTTTTTCATCCATTTCAGCAATCTGCCCTCACCTCCGTTATAATGCCAAACAGGGCTGCGTATGTACACAGCCCTGTCCTGTTGTTAAAAATACTTCTGCTGTTTCGCCCAGACGCCTTCACTTCGCATTTCCAGATACTCCTGATAGGCCTGTTCCACGATATGCTTCTCGTTGGAAAAACGGAGAAGATGATAGATCTCATGAAACTTATAGTATCCGGAATCTACAAAATATTCCTCTCGCTGGGGTTTGCTATGATAATTATCAGCTATCATGAGATACCAGTGTACCTCTTTCATTACCACATCCTCCGGAACGGTGAAATTATACTGGCTCTTGCCGATATATTTCACGATAGAGGCCCGAACACCTGCTTCTTCCATTACTTCACGTAAAGCAGTCTGTTCAAAAGTCTCTCCTTTTTCTACAGTTCCTTTGGGAAGCACCCATCCTTCATAACGGTTCCTGTAGGATTTATACAATGCCAGGATCTTACCCCGATGAATTACCACACCGCCACAGCTTGTTGCTTCTATCATATTGCAATCCTCCTGTAATGCGTGTGTCTTTTGCACTGGCTATAGTATACCTCTTTTTCACCTTATAGGCAAGGGGCAAGAAGCAGATACTGTTCTCAATTTAATCGAAATAATATGCATCAAAAACATCTGCCGCAATGGGAACTGCCGCTTCACTTCCTGTTCCGCCGTTTTCCACGATCACTGCAATGGCGATATCCGGATCATCTACATTAGAATAACCCACAAACCAGGAATGACTGGAACCATTTTCATCAAACTCCGCAGAACCGGTTTTTCCGGCAACAGTATATCCTCGTCCGTTCAATGCAGAAGCCGTACCGTTTTCAACTACATTTTTCATTAGTTTTCCAAGGATATTGGCTTCATTTCTTGTCATCAGACGTTTGTATTCTGTTTTTTCTGTTTCCCTGACCGCATCACCGGAATTATTCACGATCTTGTCGATCATGGTTGGTTTCATCAGTACACCATCATTGGCGATGGCACTTGTGATCAAGGCCATATGCATCGGAGAAACAAGAGTGTTACCCTGGCCGATCGAGGTCTGCATCACAAGTGCGTTCGGAGAATCATTATCCAGGGTAAAACGGCTGGTTTTATAGGAATTCAGCGGAAGAGCCTTATTAAAGAGCAGATCCTCTGCAGTACTTTTCAGAGTACCTCCTCCCAGACCAAGTCCCATATCTGCAAATGCACAGTTACAGGAATGTGCAAATGCGGAATAAAAATCCTCCTGTCCATGTACTGCACCGTTGTAACACTGGATCGTGTGGTCATCCACTGTGATACTTCCCTGACACAGGTAGGAATATCCTTCCAGTGATCCCTTTTGCCTGAAATAATCCAACGCCGTGACGATCTTAAATGTTGATCCCGGCGGATAAGCTCCATTGGTTGCACGGTTTAAAAGGCTACTGTTACTCTCATCATTAACAAGGGTATCCCAGTTCTGTGCGATCGTGTTCGGATCAAAATCCGGTTTGCTCACCATAGCCAGGATACGTCCAGTGGATGGTTCCAGTACAACTACCGCTCCTCTCCGGTCTCCCAGAGAATTGTATGCCGTTGTCTGAAGATCTGCATTCAGACTGGAGATCACGGTATCACCCTGATTCTTTTTTCCCAGGAATTCATTTTTCATCTGTTCCAGAAAAAATGAATGGGAGGTGAGAAGCTGGAAATTTGCTTCCGATTCCAAACCGCTCTTACCATTGGTATCATATCCTACTGCATGTGCAAAAATATTAGAAAACGGATATGTCCTCTCTTCTGTTCCATCTTCATACACATTGGTCTGTGCCAGGATCTCACCATCCGAAGACTGGATACTTCCGCGTACGACCCGGTCCGAAAATGTATCCTGACGGGTGTTGTACGGGCTGTTGATAAAATCTTCGCTTTTTATGGCGTCAAAATAGATCAGATATCCGATCAGACTGACAAAGATCAATATAAAGAAGGCCGATACAAAAGTTAAAGGCCGGTTCTTTTTTCTACGGAGTCTGGCGACTTCTCTTTCTCTCAGGCGTTGCTCTCTTTCCTCTTCTTTCAATCGTTTCTTTTCGCTGCGTTTCAATTTGTTCGTCCTCATCTTCCCTCAGAATATACAGTCCCTGAATGATCGCAAGCATCAGGATGGTACACATGACAGAACTGCCTCCGTAACTCACAAGCGGAAGAGTAACTCCTGTCATTGGAATAAACTTGGTTGCACCGCCGATGGTCAGAAATACCTGAAAAGCATATTCTGTTCCGAGCCCCAGTGCGATCAGTTTATAAAACGGATTCCTGATCTTTAATGCAATGGTAACGATCATCAGAAAAAAGCTTGTGCATACAAGGATCAGGCAGATGGCAAAAATGCCTCCCAGTTCCTCGCAGATAGCACTGAAGATAAAATCATTTTTTACGACCGGGATTTTCTCCGGAGAGCCCTGACAAAGTCCCATTCCAAACCATCCTCCGGTTCCGATTGCAAACAGTGACTGCACGATCTGATAACCTTCATTTTGATAGACCGCCATCGGATCCTTCCAGGCACTGACTCGCTGACGGACATGCCCAAAAAGATGATACGCGATCACCGAACCAACGCATCCTCCGCCAAGCCCCAGGAATAAATAGCCTGGATTTCTGGTTGCCACATAGATCAGTACAAGGTAGGTGATAAAAAAGATCACTGCACTACCCAGATCCCTGGAAAGAACCAGGATCCCTACATGGATCACTGCAACGATCGTAGCCAGTACTACTTTACGAAAATCCACCTTGGTACACAGAAGCGACGCCATGAAAAATACGAAAGTTATCTTGATCACCTCGGAAGGCTGGATTCCCATAAGAGAAAGCTTCGCACCGTAGCTTGTGCTTGCCAGAACAAGGACTGCCGCCAGTAGTACAATACCAATTCCGGCATAAGCCCATGTAAGATCCTTTAAAAATTTCATTTTTCGTATCATTACCGGTATCACCAGTGATACTGCACTACCTGCTGCCACGATCAGAAGCTGCTTAGTTGCAGACGGAAGTGAAAGCCGGCAGAGCATGATAAATCCCACGCTCAGGAGCATGCACATATTGTTTAAAAGAAGCAGCGATGCATTCGGATAAATGATTCGATAAAGGATCTGGATCGCTGCAAAAAAGATCATCATTTCGATATAAAACAGGATGACCCTGAAATCCATGCTTTTTAAATAGATTACAAGAAATGCTGTAAAATCAATAAAAAATATCATGGTCAGCTGCTGATGGAGCAGTTCTCTCTTTTCTTCCTCATCCTGCCGCCACACCATATAAAAACAATGAAAGGTATAGACGATCATCAATGTGAGGATCACATACTTGGATAATTCTGTAATTACATTAATCATACACTTTTACTCGGCTCCTCTTTTAAAATGGCCTTTTGTATACCTACGTCCGGAAGGTTTTCCATTTTCCTGATAAACTGTCCGGAATTCTTTCAGGATCGTTTTGGCTTTCTCTGGCTCTTCGATCGTAAATGCCAGCCGCAAAGAGTGAAGGTTCAGTTTTTTTACCTGATCTTTTTCACCCGGAAGTCCGTAAGGAATGCTGTTATAGATGATATTATAACAGTATTTTGCTTTTTCAGAGTTGTTTTTTCCCCATGGAGTACAGCTGCATTTTACCGGAAATTCACTGTTATAGCGGTCTTTCAGATAAACAGTCTCACATTTTCCTGTACATCCGAAGAGATTCTTCCTTACGCACTGCGCAGAAAGCATCAGTGGGATATAACCATATAAAAGCAGCTCAGAAGAAGTATTATCTCTGTGTTTCAGTTCACCCTCATTCAACTCAAGGGGAACTGTATTTCGAAGAACTCCCTCTTCCCGCCAGAAATCAACACTCTGATCATTCCAGGTATACATGGATGCATCCAGGATACATTTTTCGCCATATCCCATTTTTTTCAGTACGGCATAAGATTCCAGGTTTCTTACCAGAAAACCCTTCATACCCTGTTCCAACCATTTTTGAGCTGATCGAAGCCACTTTTCGGGGATTTCTCCGCGATGGATATGTGGAGTAGAAAGATATAATTCACTGCTTGCAGCAAGTTCCGGTGAAAAATATTTTTCCATAGTATCAAAAGGAAAATAAAAACCTGTAATCCCCGGTTCGTTCAAAAGTACTTCCGCAGTATCCGAACGTTCACAGGATACATACACAGGCAGGCTGTCTGTTACCCTTCTGTGACAGGCAGCCTGATTCTTAGATTTCGTCGGCTGCTTCGTAACCTGTGCTCTCTTCTGACATCCGATCAGTGCTTCCCGCAGCTGACTCAGAGCATCTCTTCGTACTTCATTGAGAACTTTAACCGGAACAAAAATCCTTCCATTTATTTCAATGTTCAGATCCTCCCACTGAAAATCTGTATTTCCCAGTTTCTCCATCTGCTGACGGATCCTCTGTTCTTCCATTGGCTGATTTTTAGCAAACTGTACCTCACCGCCCATAGCAGTTACTGTCTGGCCCTTGCAGGTTATTTCCAGTATAACAGGACTTTCAGGAGAAAGTATTAAATTCCCATGAATTTTTTCTTTTATTTTTCTGATCTCCGGCTGGATATTACCGGATTTTTTTTCATTGGCAAAAGCCATCATTTCCGGCCCGCGATACATATCATAGTATCCTTTGCAGGATCCTCCACGACTGAAAAGCTCAAGAAGATACTTCCGGTCTTTTTCCTGAACATGATATTCTTTTCCACTTAAATACATATCCAGATATTTTCGATATACTGCCGTGACGCCCGCTGTGTACGCCGGCTGTTTCATACGCCCTTCGATCTTCAGAGACATAACACCCGCCCCCAGGATATCCGGAAGAATATCCAGAGTGCAGATATCTTTCAGGCTTAATGCACAAAAATCCTTGTCTCCTTTATATTTTCTGTGATCCATGGTTACACTGTAAGGAAGTCTGCATGGCTGTGCACAGCGGCCACGGTTTCCGCTTCTTCCACCGAAAATACTGCTCATCAGACACTGGCCGGAATAGCTGTAACAGAGAGCTCCATGGATAAAAGTCTCTATTTCCAGAGGACTTGCCTTATGCATGGCAGATATCTCTTCCAGGGAAAGCTCTCTGGCCGGAACCACACGAGTTGCTCCCTTTTCCTCCAAAAATAGCATTCCCTCCGGTCCGGTTACTGTCATCTGTGTGCTTGCATGAATATCCAGATCCGGGAAATTCCGGCGTATAAAAGAAAATACTCCCAGATCCTGTACGATCACCGCATCCAGACCTGCCTCATAATATGGAAGCAGATATTCAAACAGCTGATCATCCAGTTCACGGTTCTTCAAAAGTGTATTCACAGTAAGATATAATTTACGGTTATGGATATGTGCGGTCTCAATGGCAGCGATCAGCTCTTCCTGAGTAAAGTTCTGCGCATAAGCTCTTGCTCCAAAAGCCGGTCCCCCTACATATACCGCATCAGCCCCGGCACCAATAGCTGCCTCAAAGATTTCATAAGAACCTGCCGGCGAGAGCAGTTCTGTTATCATATTTTTCAAAGTATTCCCTCATCTCCCATCTGTTAATCAATCCGATGACCATAAAACAAAAGAGGATTACCGAAGCAATCCCCCATCCTTATTTAAGCAGTTCATCAAGTTCTTTCTCCAGTTCCTTCACCTTACCGTCCAGAAGATTCTTCTGTTCCTGAGCTTCCTGTTCTGCCTTCTTCGCCTCTTCAATCTGCATTTTCAAAGAGATCAGTTCATGTTTCAGATCATACATCTCCTGGTCTTTCTGCTGCAGATCCTGTTCAAAAATCTCCGCCTGCTTCTTTGCCTTAAAATAATCATCTGTAATATTCAGACTGAGCAGTGTATGCTTGGTCTCCATGGCCTGTCTAGAGTATCCCGGCATCTGACTCAGCTCACTGATCTTATTATTCATATAGGCTGCAACCTTCTGAAAATATTCCTCGGACTCATACCCGCCCAGAGTAATGATCTTTCCATCGATAACAACCTGTGCTGTATTCTTTACCGCCATTCGTAAAGCCTCCTGAATTTATCTGTTACTGGTAATTTCCTCAATAACATTCCTCTGCATTGCCGGTCTTATAACCCACAATTTCTTTTATTATAACTGATTCCCGCAAAAATGTATAGAAGTTTTTCTATTATTTTGTCGATTACAATATTTTCCTTAAAAATGCAAATGTTTTTCTCAATTATGAGTGTTGGCTTTCATGTGTTCGATCACCCTTTTCCAGGAATCAATACCGCAGGTTCCACTTACCTTTACGCCTGTGTTTTTCTGGAAAACTTTCAGAGATGCTTCTGTATCGTCTCCGAAATGGCCATCCACAGTAACACCAAGTACAGACTGCAGCACAGAAACTGCAACGCCGGAATTCCCTTTCCGGATGATCGGAAGCTGGGTCTCAAATTTTCCTGTCAGAACTACTGCCTTTTCTGAAGTCTGTACAGGATACACTGCTTTTCCGTTCCAATCATAGATGGTGTAGCCCTGTTTCCACTCTTTCTTTGCATTCTCAAGGCTCTTGTATGCTCCGATCTGGCTCTTGCTGTCAGCCCAGGACTTTCTCGTGCGATAATACTTATCTACCGTCGGTGTGGCGGTCTCAGCTCCGATCAGCTGCTTGAACCGGTTCCAGTCACCTTTTGCACGAATTGCTGACGGGCAGTTCTTTGCACATACATCATAATGCTGCACAACTCTGTCTGCCGGGATTCCCAGCTGTTTCATAAGCTGTTTGCACACCTGGACTGTATTCTGGAAAGCTTTCTCATAGTTATAGCCTGCCTGGACGCACATCTCGATCCCTACTGAATTTCTGTTGTTGACAGTACCAAACAGCCGACCGCCGTAGTTAACCCCTACGTGCCATGCGCCACGGTTATACGGAAGCGCCTGATATGCCTCTGTGTCATCCACATATACATGTGCAGAATAGCCTTTAAAGTTTCCATCATGTTGAGCCTTAGCATGTGCTTTCGCATTTGCACCCTTGGCATAGTTATCTGTGTTGTGAATTACGATATATGCCGGTTTATGACCTGCATAGCTGTTGTTGTTACTGATAAGACTTGTGTTGATATTCATGGTTGTACTCTCCTTTTCTGTTTTTGATGTCTTATTTGATGCCTTAATAGATAATATGCCATTCAAAATGCTGATGATCTTCTGACCATAATTCCTGCCGGATACCTGAGCTTTTCCCATAATCTTTAACATATGTTTCCTCCAATAAAAAAAGACGATTACTCGCCTCCTAAAAATACTTGAATTATTTTTTTCGAAATGGTATATTGATAATACAAAGGAACAACCGCCCACAAGGGGTTGAACTCAGTGAATAGCGAAATAGAAATTCCACCCTACACTCAGCCAAAGTTTTGGGGTGGTTTTTCTATGTAGAAAATTACTTACAAAACGTCAAAACGAACGTAAGCAATGCCAGAATGAACATACCAAAAGCCATGAGGTCTTTGAAATCAAAATGATTCTTGTCCATCAGCACCACCTCCATTCTATGTAGAATAGAGGTCAGCCACCCTGCAACACGATTGCTCCGTGTTCTATATTATCATATCGTCCTTTGATGTTCAACGAATTTCACAAAGGGATCACTCGCCCTCTGAATCTTTGTATTTCGTCCTGTCCCAGATACCTTTTACTTTTTCCCAACCGCCGGTCGCAACCAAATACACTACAAACGCCGCAATAATCGATGCGAAAATATAATACCAGGTGACAGCTGTCTTATAATACGTGCACAGGACTGCCAGTGCCACCGGACACAGGATCAGTGATGTGACCAGTGCTACAATACTTGTCGGGATCTTATTAAGTCCCGGGAGCTCTTTGATCACCTGCACAATAATCGATACCAGGAACGCCAGCACCCCGATCAGCGCCAGACCATATGTTACATACTGCATCATTACATTTACATTCATGTTCATTCTCCTTTTCTTTCCAGATCTTCTATTCTATGACATGAGCAAATGATTGTTTCCATGTAGTGTTTCCCTTCTCCGACTGTTGCACCGGCGCAATTACAGTTTAAAGCACATGTTTTGAAATTTCTTATAAGCATCAAAGTATAACTCGTGCTTATCTCCGTTATATGTCAGCTCATAATACATTCCATCCGGCACAGTCGTGCTCAGAAGTGCTTTACTGTTCTGTAATGTCTTACAACTCCATACCACGTACACATACTGTACTGTGATCTGTTTTCCATCGATCTTATCCATGTGTGAATTGGTATATTCAGCTACTTTTACTTTGCAAAGTCTTAAAAATTCTTCATTTCCCATTCCTTACCTCCTACACATGGTCAATTCTCGGAATTCCATACTCAACCGCACGCTCATGTTCGATCTTGCATCCTCTTGCTTTCTGCCAGTCTTTTGCAAAATAGGCGATATCGGCATCAGATAAAAACTCCAGGGACTTTCCAATGAACCACAGAGGTTTTGCTCCTACCGGTGCTGACTGGAAGAAAGAATCAATAACCTCTACAGGTTCTCTCAACAACTCTTCTGCCGCTTTGATTGCCACCTTTCGCTCTGCAAGAATCTCCTCGTCTGCTTTGCCACTCATTGGCTGACTGATAAATAATTTCTTCATTTCTTGTCCTCTCTTTCTTAAAAAAGTGTATAAAAATACCACCTGTCATTTTCTGACTGGTGGATAATTATTGTTTATTTTAAGTCTTGCATTCTTGTGTATATTATCGTAAAATACACATAAGATATCTTAATAAGAACCATTCGCAGTACCCATGATCTTTTAGATCGTACAGCTGAATGGTTCTTATTTTTTATTTCTTTGATAAACACCAATTATTTTTCTATCCTTGTACAATGCGATCTCTTCCAAAAAAGGAGAGATGTGTTGATCTGAACAGATTATTGACCTGCTCCATTATTTCGCCCTCTTTCAGCGGGCAATCCGTTATATCAAAAATAAAGTTTCCTGCCTGGCGCTTTTTCTTTTTTACCGCATTATACAGAACGTTTTTTCACCTGTGCTAATAGTCTTCAATTCAGATTCTCTGGTAACTCAGTTACCGAGTAATTCACTTTTTTATGACCTTTACTTTGTCGATAAATCAGGACGAGGATATCCAAGATGGGTATATGCCAGCACGGAAGCCATTCTTCCACGTGGAGTTCTGTTAAGGAAACCTGTCTGCAAAAGATAGGGTTCATACACGTCTTCCAGTGTTCCGGAGTCTTCTCCGATCGATGCGGCAAGTGTTTCAAGCCCCACGGGGCCGCCCTGAAAATTCAGGATCAAGGTCTGGAGAATGCGGCGGTCTGTTTTATCAAGGCCATACTGATCTACTTCCAGAAGATCCAATGCGAAGCAGGCAACATCGTAGGTGATCACACCATTATACTTCACCTGGGCGAAATCACGTACTCTCTTCAGAAGACGGTTGGCCAGACGGGGGGTTCCTCTGGAACGCTTGGCGATCTCGGCAGCTCCATTGGGTTCGATTTCCACGCCAAGCACCTGAGCGGAACGTAGAATGATCGTCGTCAGTTCTTTTTTATCATAAAACTCCAGTCTCTGTGTTACGCCAAAACGATCACGAAGCGGCGCGGAAAGAAGACCTGCCCTCGTTGTTGCACCTACCAATGTAAACTTCGGAAGATCCAGACGAATGGAACGGGCGGATGCTCCCTTGCCGATCATGATATCGATAGCAAAATCTTCCATTGCCGGGTAAAGAACCTCTTCTACCTGTCGATTCAGTCTGTGTATCTCATCTACAAACAGCACATCTCCTTCCTGAAGGTTGTTCAGGATCGCAGCCATTTCGCCTGGCTTTTCAATCGCAGGACCTGATGTTACCTTCATATGTGTTCCCATCTCATTGGCAATGATCGCGGAAAGTGTAGTCTTTCCCAGCCCCGGAGGTCCATAAAACAGCACATGATCCAGTGAATCATGACGCTGCTTTGCTGCTTCGATATAAATTTTCAGGGTATCTTTTGTTTTCTGTTGACCAATATACTCATCCAGACTCTGAGGCCTTAAATTTCCCTCCAGGGAAAAATCCTCTTCTGTAACATCTGTTGTAATGATCCTGTTCTCCATTTGCTATGCTCCGTTCTATTTCATTTCAGTGCGAGCATGTTTGCTCTTACTCACGGCGGTGACATGCTCCCACCACTTAAATCTTACGATTTTGAAGTGGGGGCTTCCTGCTCGATTACCCTTTAGAGCAAAGCTAAAACAGGCTATCCCCGCGTGTCCCGCGGTTTTGTTTTTTATGTTTATCCGGTTACGGATTTTTTTCTT